>CAZNXL010000014.1:0-15808 GCA_964577075.1 uncultured Dorea sp.
TCCCTTAAAATCAAGGTTTTGGAACTAAAAATGGGTAGTAGATTTGACACTACCATTGGATTACTGGGGGCGATGATGATGAAAACGGATTAGATTTTAACTTTAAAGAGAATCTTATAGCAGGTAATACATATTACTTGGTTTTGGAAACCTATAACAGGACAGAAGTGACATTTAGTGTGACGAGTAAATATAATTGCCCACATGCGAGTACTATGATAAAAAATGCACGGGCGGCGACCTGTCTGACAGAAGGATATTCTGGAGATACTTGCTGTGCTGTATGTGGCACAGTCATTGCCAAAGGATCTGCAATTGCAAAGCTTCCTGCTACAATCTCTCTGAATGTAAAAGGGACATTGCCGCTTAAAGTAAAGCAGTCTACAAGCGCAGTAAAAGTTTCTTATGGAACCGGAGATGGAGTTGCTTCGTGGCAATCCAGCAACAAAAAAGTTGCAACAGTTTCAGCATCAGGAAAGATTAAAGCGAAGAACACAGGCACAGCAAAGATCACAGTAACACTTAAAAGCGGAAAGAGTGCATCATTTAAAGTAAAAGTGCAGAAAAAGGATGTTGTGACATCTAAGATCACTGTTAATTCCAAAAAGGTGGCACTTAAAAAGGGACAAAAACATTCTATTAAGGCTGCGGTAACACCGATTACATCCAAGCAAAAGATAAAATATAAATCCAGTAATAAGAAAGTTGCCACAGTATCTTCTAAGGGAGTAGTGAAAGCTAAGAAGAAAGGAACTGCGAACATCACAGTTACTTCCGGGAAGAAGAAAGTTACCGTTAAGGTTACTGTAAAATAATAAAAAACTATAATGAGCGTGGTTTGTCAGGTGAAGTGTGTAAATTTATTTATTTTTTTAGGCGGTCGAATTGACCGCCTGTTTTTAGCTTAGTCAAATGGTAATTCCTCACCATTTTCATCCATTATTTCAAATGAATCCAACTTCTTATCTTCCATCCTGTTCCCTGTCCATACTTTATAGCGTTCACGCAGCTTGGTAAAGGCATAGCCTTAAAATTCTCACGAACCGCAAATGTGTCAATCGTACAATCACTTTTTGATTTTTACACTCTTTTTCTTGCTCCAGGAAGAATAAGATTTTACTCCGCGTACAGTCCGGTAAGCTCGAACACGGACATAATATTTTTTCTTCTTTTTTAATTTAGAAATAGTTTTTGTTACAGTATTTTTTTTCTTAATGGTTACAGTTTTTGTATTCTTAGAAAAATTGGATTTGGTAGAATACTGGATCTGGTAACCATCTGCCTGGCTGTTCTTTGTCCACTTTATCTTCAGTTTCCTGGATTTTACGTTTTTTACACTGGTAAGCTTTGGGGCTTTCACGGATAGCTTGCTCTGACCAGACGAGGCGGCGGACGTTTGTGTCTGCGAGGATGCGCCGGCGCTGGTATTTGTGCGAGTGATGGATCTGCAGGAAGTTTCGTAATCGCTTCCGGAGTTTACATCATATGCCTGGATACCGTAAAAGTAAGTAGTTCCATCACTGACCAGGGTATCTGTATAGAGCAATGTGCCTTCCTCTGCCGATCCGATACACGTCCAGCCGCTATTAGCGTCCTTCCGCCAGACGTAATAGCCTTGTGCGCCTTCTACAGCATTCCATGACAATGTAATCCCGTCAGAGGCATTTTGAAGCGAGGTCAACAGCGCCTGCGAAAGATAAGTGATCTGCTGGTACTGTTCTTCTTCCCCCCAATAGCTGACAGCTTCCTCATTGTATGCCGTAACAAGATACTGCAGGAAATCTCCGGATTTCACATCCGTATCCACATAGGCAGCAGCAGTCGTGGATGCCAGGTAGATGGGGATTGGCGTTTGATAGCCGTTCTCCGGACCGATCTCTTCACAGCGATAGACGATGTATCCATCGGCTCCTTCTACAGCATCCCAGCTCAAGCGCACACCGGAAGGGGTGTTTTCTGCCTGAGCTAATGAGGGAACAGGTAAGGTTGCCGGTTTCCCAACCTGATCAAATACTTCCGATGGGATTTTCCTGTAGGTTATAAATCCTTCCTCAGTGTTTGTGTCATCCGGCGCCTCCTCCCAGGATTCAGGATAATAAACAACGGTCATCCGAAGAAGAGCGTTCTCTCCAAGCGTCGGGCATGCACCTTTAAACCAGACATTCAAGTGAGTAGGAGTACCCCAGACAGAAAAAGCGGAATCTCCAATGGATGTAACTGTAGCAGGAATGATAATGCTTGTTCCTTCTTCCAGTGAATTGTAAAACGCAGATGCGCCGATCGTCGAAAGGCCTTCTTTTAGAGAAATATTTCGTATCCATGGACATTCACTGAAGGAACCCTCTTCTAGAGTTTCGACACTGGCGGCGATATCCACAGTTGTCAGGCCGCTGCTGTCTGCAAATGCGTAGGCGCCAACGGAGGTTATGCCGTCTTCAACATTTACTGTCTTAATCCGGTTACGGAACGCATACCACGGGCTGTACTGCTGGAAATCCACAGAATAGTCCGTCATATCGCCGGTACCGCTGATACTCATAATACCGTCCTCATCCAGAGTCCACGTGACACTGTCTCCGCAAGTCCCGCTTCTGGGAAGGAGAGGCTCTCCGTATTTTAACCAATACAGATATCCGCCATAGCTCTCAGAAGAAGGGATACTGCCCCAGCCGTCAGGATAGTAGCAGACGGCAATGACGTCAGCAAAGGCATCATCAGCGATCTTTGGCAGACTGCCTTTAAAATTGATGGTTTCGAGGCTTCTTATGTCAGAAAAAGCAGCGGATCCGATGGTTGCCAAATTCGTCCCAAAAGAGATGCTTTGCAGATCATTCATGCCATAAAATGCAGATTCACCGATTTCCACCACGGAATCCGGCATGGACAGACTGGTTGTCAATGTGTCCGGGGCGCTTATACAGCCATCGCAAAATGCATAAGCTGCAATTTTTTCGACGCCATCTATGATTTCCAGAGTTTCGCCTGTGGCATAATAGTAGCAAAATACTAACTCGGTCTTGTCGTGGTTATATAAGATGCCGTCCTGCGTGCAGTAGGATGGATTGTCTTCGTCTATCATCAGAGCAGGGATCTCTGTCAGTGCAAATACTCTGCTGCCGATGGAACGGACACTGGCGGGCAGCGATAGTTCTTTCAGATTCTGACAGAAATGGAACGCATAGTCTCCGATCGATATAAGCCCTTCCGGAAGATTGATCTCTGCAATTCCACAGCCGCTAAACGCATAGCTGCCGATGGCCGAGAGGGAACCGTTAACGGTAACGGTCGTAAGATTCTGGCAGTCCTGAAAAGCGCTGTCACCTATGAATACATCCTTACCATCAATGCTTATCTGCGTAATCGCCGTTTTGTAAAAGGCGCTTTCGCCGACAGACGTTATACTGGACGGAAGTTCCAGCGCTTCGTTTAAGTTACAGTTGGCAAATGCGTCTGCGGAAATGGACGTCAGGTGTGAAGGAAATGTTCCGGAAGTCAGCCGCAGTTTCGCGCATAAGGAAAATGCTCCTTCACCTATTGTCAAAAGCCCGTCAGGGAGCGTGAGCTTTTGTAAGAAACGGCAGGAACGAAACGCATGATCTCCTATGCCTGTAAGACTCTCAGGCAATGACACAGATGAGAGATTGATGCAGAAATCAAACGCTTCATTGCCAAGGGAAGTGACGCCCTCCGCTACAGAAACGGTCTCGATATCCGCGCGCAGGGAATACCAGGGCGCATGATCCTGCTGGTTATAATCAGTCATACTCCCGTTTCCGGTTATAGTAAGGCAATTCGTGTCAGAATCAAATTCATAGGACAGATTCTCACCACAATTGCCACTGTAGTTCCCGGTCTGAACCGGACCCTCTTCGGGATTGTCCTTATTATAATCGTTTTCATTTACAGGGTAGAGATTTATGAAAACCGAGCTTAAATATTCCAGATCCTGATTATGATGTTCCTCAAAAACAGAACTGCCTTTTAAGAAATATGTATCATGGGTAACTGTGTCGGCATCCCATGTTGCATCCACATTATAGTAATAATTATTGAGGCAGACGATATTCCATGCGTGGGGTTCCCCGTCTGCAGTCCCGCTTATGATTCTTACGTCCAGCCCGCATTCCAGAGCCCAGCGATAGAAAAGAGCCGTATATCCTTGGCAGACGGCTTTTCCATTGATCAGCGCGGCATATGCTGTGTACTTGAGGGTGTCCTGCTCACTGTCCGCCTGCCCATCGTCATACGCCACCTTTTTGCATATATAGTCATAGATGGTCCCGACTTTCCCGTAATCGGACAGATTCTCGCCGTTTAATCCAAGTTCACTGTTCAAAGCAGTAATCCGTTCCCCGACCTCTTTTTCCTGTTCGGCAGTGCTATAGTAGCTGACCGTGTAAGTCAATGCGAGATAGTACCCCTCGTCCTCATCCTGTTTGGTGACATCGACCGAGGTTTCATATCCGCCGCACTGGAACTTCAGATAGTCTCCTTCCTCCGGATCTTTCGTGTGGTCTGTCGCAATCTCAAAAATACTTTTCGTATCTTCAGAGATCTGCTCTTCCCCGGAGGATTGAGAGATATATCCTACGGTAATGGACGTCTGTCTGTCTTTCAGCCCTTCGCGCAGCGTCTTGCCGGCGGCTTTTAGAGAAGTAGTATAAGATACATCAGAGGCTGCGGAGTCTACAGAATTCATTTCAAGAGAAACAGGATTACCAGTTCCATTAGAGGACTCTGTATCCGTGTCCGGTGAGTCCTGCGCGGCAAGCGCTTCATATGAGCCTGTGGTTAAGAAGATGGTTCCTGTCAGTATCCATGCGGTGATTGCTTTATAAACAGCTCTTTTCATAACGATTTGTCTCCTTTTTGCGGGATTGTTTTCATTGCAGCTGAGAAAAAGATCATTGGATCTCTTCCCCTCTGTTATACCGCTCCACGATATCCACAATACGCTCGCTTGGATTTAAGATACTGTTGATGGAGCCGTCATGGTTCAGCGTATCGATCATAAGGGCGATGTATTTGCTCATGTCACAGTTGATATAGTATGGCTTTTCTAATAATTCCGGGGTCTGATAGATCAGGTTCGTAGTCAGGATCCCGTCAAGCAGTCCTTCCTCATAGGCCTTGTCAAATTTATCAAGACCGTTTGTGAAGAGACCGAAGGTCGCAGCGGCAAAGATCCGTTTCGCCTTGCGGTTCTTCAGCTGCTGTGCAACATCCAGGATACTGTCTCCGGAGGAGATCATATCGTCAAGAATGATCACATCTTTCCCTTCCACGGAAGAACCTAAAAATTCATGAGCAACGATTGGATTGCGGCCGTTCACGATCCTTGTATAATCACGTCTCTTATAGAACATGCCCATATCAAGGTTCAGGACATTGGCAAGATAGACGGCGCGCCCGGTCGCGCCCTCGTCCGGGCTGATCGCCATCATATGCTCACTGTCGATCTTAAGGTCCTTGTAAGTGAGAAGAAGCCCTTTTACAAACTGGTAAGTAGGACGAACTGTCTCAAAACCGCTGAGCGGGATTGCGTTCTGCACGCGCGGGTCGTGAGCGTCAAATGTAATAATGTTATCAACGCCCATCCGCACCAGTTCCTGAAGCGCGAGAGCACAATCCAACGACTCCCTGGCGCTCCTTTTATGCTGGCGGCTCTCATATAAAAAGGGCATGATAACATTGAGTCTGCGGGCTTTTCCGCCGACTGCGGCGATTACCCGCTTGAGATCCTGATAGTGGTCATCCGGTGACATATGGTTCGTGCATCCGGTGAGTGAGTAAGTAAGACTGTAATTGCAGACATCTACCATCAGGTAGAGATCGCGTCCTCTTACAGATTCCCCGATAATTCCTTTGGCCTCTCCTGAACCAAAACGGGGGACTTTTGCGTCAATAAGATAGGTGTCCTTTTCATAGCCGTTGAAGACAGCATCATCCTTGAATACATGTCCGTCCTCGCGGCGCCATCTGACAATATAGTCATTCACACGTTTCCCCATATCCCGGCAGCCATCCAGGGCGATGATCCCAAGGGCTCCTACGGGTATGTTCTCAAGAACACGTTCGTTACGGCGTAACATCATTCGTACCTCCCAAATTAAGTAGTTTCTTTTGAATACGTATATCATCTCCGGTCAGGCGAAGCATCATATAATCACTGCTGATCCGAGAGAAAATGCGTTCCGAATAGATCGATTTGATGTCATCAAGTGTAAGGTTTGTAGAAATAATCGTTGATTTTTTTCGCAAAATCCTTTCATTCAGACAGACGAACAGCTGGGATACCGTGAATGAATTAGGAAGTTCTGTGCCCAAATCGTCAATAATGAGCAGGTCGCAGTTATAGATGTGCTCGAACACATCATTGGTATGTTCCCTGCGGCGCATGAAAGTATTTTGAGCAAAATACTCAAAAAGCCGGGACGCGGAAAAGTAGATGACAGAGAAGCATCTGTCCATAAGCTCCTTCGCGATACAGTTGGAGAGGAAGGTCTTCCCGACACCGGTGTCTCCATATAATAACAGGTTGGAAAATTCATCGGAAAAGTTATCTACAAACTGATGACATGTCCTTAAGGCTGTCCGGACAGATTCCAGAGAAGACCGCCCGGTAAGAGGGTCAATATGGTTACTGGAATAATAATCCATACAGAAATTAGAAAAGTTTTCTTCCTTAAGGATACTGCACAGATTAGACTGCGTGTATAATAAATCCACGATCGCCTTTTGAAAGCAGTGGCATTTATCCGCTCCGATATAGCCGGTATCCCGGCAGTCCGGGCAAGTGTATTGAAGCTCAAGATAATCTTCGGGCAGTCCCGCATCTTTGAGGAGTCTCTTTTTTTGGTCAAATAAAAGGGACAATTGTTCCTTTAATTGTCCCAAAGCAGAGTCATCGCCCTCCAGAAGACCTCTCGCATGAGAAACGCTCAATGAAGAAATGTCGTCATCTAACTCCTTCAGCTTCGGGATAAGGGTATAGGCATTCTCGTACCGTATACGAAGCCTGCGCTCATTATCGAGTTGTCTGAGTTCATAAGTACGCATCAGCTGATCGTACTGGGAATTAGAAAGCGCCATATAAGCAGTCTCCTTTTATAAAATTACTGTTGCAGAAGCTTCCGCTCCAGATCATCCATATCGTAGGAACGGCCTTCAAAATTATTAAATTTGTTATTTCCCTTATTAACTGCAGTTTTTTTTCTGTCTTTTTCCGCCTTTTCTTTCCGCTGCTTTTCTCTTAAGTATGCGCTGTCAACAGCAGTAAGATCGCGAAGGCTGTGTACGTCCTTTTTCAGCCAGTCCTTTAAGATGGATTCCGTGTAGTCAAAGCTTGGCTGATGGATCGCGTTCATAGTGCGGTTGATCGCCTCGAGAACGATCTCGGAGGAAAAACCGTATTCTTCGAACCATCTTTTTATACAGGCAATCTCGGAAGCGGCAGGGACGCGTCCCCTGATCCCGTAAGCATTAAGAACCGCGTAATACTGCTTGTTGTACAGAGCGGTACTGCATTTTGCCTGAGCGGCGGTAGTGATATTCTGCTCATGCCAGGAGAGCGCTACCTTCTTAATGTAATGGATACTTTTATGACCGTTTTCTACACAGTATTCGATCAGATATTCAATCAAATCCGCCGACATACCCAGTGTTTCATAAAAATATGTAATCGCTTCCATCTCCGTATGGGAGAGTGTCTTTTGCAGATACTGTTCCGTCACATGAAGGATCTCTTTAAATTCCTTGCGTGAACGGAACTGTTCAATATCGGACACATCCGGAGCCGGAGCGGCAGGGAGGGTGATCGGCGAAGGGGTATCCATCCCCGTCTCGTAGTCTAACAGCCCCTGCTTCTTCCAGTAGTTGAGCGCCCGGATCACGTCTTTTTCCGTATAGTCTAATGCATCTGCAATCTGAGAAATTGTAGGAATGCCTGATGGCTCGTCTAAGTGGCGCAACAAAAAAAGATAAACCTTTACATACTCCCCGTTAGCTTTGACCATGTGCTCGTCAATGAACTCGTTTTCAAGCACGGTCGTACTTGTCTGCGCATGGTTTGTAAGGGTTAATTTTGTCATAACCGTGTTTGTCCTTCCTGTTATTCAGATCTCATTCGCTGCTCTGGGAGATATTCCCAAAGCATTTGTAGACATATTATAGCATTGGTTGGACTGATAAAAAAAGAAGTTTTTGCGTCAAAATCGAGGTTTTTTGTGGATAAAATTCTGTGGAAAATGTGGATAACTTCTACTTCAAAAGTTCTTCCCCAATGTTTACGACATTTCCGGCTCCCATAGTTATCAACATGTCCCCTTTTTTACATTTTTTCAGGCAGAATTGTTCAATCTCCTTAAAGGAAGGCAGGTAATAAGCATCCGCCCCTTCTTCGCACAATTCCTTTGCAATGTCGGCGGAAGATACCCCTAAAGTGTCTGTTTCCCGGGCGGCGTAGATATCCGCCAGTATGATGTGGTCCGCAAGTGACAAAGCATTTACAAACTCTGAAAACAGAGCCTTTGTTCTTGTATAAGTGTGAGGCTGGAATACACACCATATCTCACGGTGCGGATAATGCTTCGCCGCAGTAAGGGAGGCCCTGATCTCTGTGGGATGATGCGCATAGTCGTCAATGACCGTGATGCCGTTGATCTCACCTTTATATTCAAAACGACGCTTTGTACCGCGGAAATCCTTTAACCCGGCATTCGCCTGTGACATGGGGATGTTTAAGAGATCTGCGACTGCGAGTGCGGCAAGCGCATTGGATACATTGTGATCTCCGTTTACGGACAGCGTAATGCGCGCGGCGAATATCCCGTCCTTGATGAAGTCAAAGGAAGCATCGCCAAATTCGTCATGAGTAATATTTGCGGCCCGGTAATTCATAGAATTATCAAAACCGTAGGTGACGACGCGGCAGGGCAGCCCCCGGGTGATCTCCTCCAAACGCTCAATATCGCCGTTAATGACAAGACATCCGTCTGACGGAAGAAGTTCCGCGAATCTGCGGAAAGAATGGCGGATATCCTCAAGGTCTTTGAAGAAATCCAGATGATCTTCGTCGATATTCAAAATCACACTGATCTTCGGGGAAAGTTCATGGTAGCTGTTGGTATACTCGCAGGCCTCCGTTACAAAGATCCCGGAATTTCCGACGCGGATGTTGCCTCCGATCGCTTTTAAGATCCCGCCTACGGAAATCGTAGGATCGGCATCCGCCGCAAGAAGGATATGAGAGATCATGGAAGTGGTGGTGGTCTTCCCGTGTGTACCGGCTACTGCGACCGGCATGTCATAGTTGGCCATAAGCTGGCCGAGAAGCTGGGCCCGTGTCAGCATCGGAAGCCCCTGCCTTAAGGCAGCCTGATATTCTTCGTTGTCCTCGTGGATCGCCGCCGTGTAAACGACCGCGTCGATGCCATCTATCATATTAGAAGCTTTCTGACCGTAGAACACAGTGGCTCCCGCTCTTTCAAGTTTTTCTGTCAGAGGGGTTTCTTTGCTGTCGGATCCGGAAACGGTAAATCCTTCCTCGATCAGGATCTGTGCAAGACCGCTCATACTGATACCGCCGATTCCGATAAAATGTACGTGTACCGGGTGGTTAAAATCTATTTTATACATAAGCACCTTCCTATTCTGAATCTTCATTCCAAATATTGACATGAATGCCAAAAGTTCACGTCGGTTAAGCAATTGATATTCAATGGGATATCATATATGATATATTTCCATCATACTTATTATAAACATATCTATGGAAAAAACCAAGGTGAAATTATTTGGTATTTTTTCATAAAAAGTTAACAAAAAATTCAAAATAATTGTAAAAAACGTTCACGGTGAAAAAAAACTGTGCTATAATGACAATACGAACAATTAAGGAGGGGTGATGGCATGAGAAAGAAAGAGATGATAGCAATGCTTCTGGCCGGCGGACAGGGCAGCAGACTCGGAGTCCTTACGGCGAAGGTTGCTAAGCCGGCAGTTGCCTTCGGGGGGAAGTACAGGATCATAGATTTCCCGCTCAGTAATTGCATTAATTCAGGGATTGACACTGTCGGAGTATTAACTCAATATCAGCCCCTGCGTTTGAATACCCATATCGGGATCGGAATTCCGTGGGACCTGGATCGGAATTTCGGGGGAGTATCCATTCTGCCGCCGTATGAGAAGAGCGAAAGCAGTGAATGGTATACAGGCACCGCAAATGCGATATACCAGAATCTTGATTATATGGAGACATTTCATCCGGATTATGTATTGATCCTGTCCGGCGATCATATCTATAAGATGGATTATGAGGTAATGCTTGATTATCACAAAGAGAATGGCGCTGACGTCACGATAGCCGCGATGCCCGTGCCGATGGAGGAAGCGGGCAGATTCGGTATCGTGGTTGCGGATGAGGACGGGAAGATCACGGAGTTTCAGGGGAAACCTCCGCAGCCGAAGAGTAATCTGGCATCTATGGGAATCTATATCTTTAGCTGGCCGGCGCTCAAAGAGGCGCTCATCGCACTTCGGGACGAGCCGGGCTGCGATTTCGGCAAACACATCATTCCATACTGCCACGGAAAAGGACAGAGATTATTCGCATATGAATATAATGGATACTGGAAGGATGTAGGAACGTTAGGTTCCTATTGGGAAGCGAATATGGAGTTGATAGACATCATTCCGGAATTCAATCTTTATGAAGAGTTCTGGAAGATATATACCAACAGTGAGACGCTTCCGCCACAGTACGTTTCCTCCAATGCAGTGATAGAAAGAAGCATCATCAGCAACGGATGCGAGATATATGGAGAGGTCCGCAATTGTGTGATCGGAGCCGGCGTAACGATCGAAGAAGGTACCGTGGTTCGTGATTCCATTATCATGCAGGGAGTGAAGATCGGAGAAAAATGTGTGATTGATAAGGCGATCATTGCAGAAAACTGCGAGATCGGAGAGAATGTTACGATGGGGATCGGAAGCGACATTCCAAACCGGTTGAAACCGGCGATCTACTCATTCGGGCTTGTAACGATCGGGGAGAACTCCAGGATCCCGGATAAGGTACAGATTGGTAAAAACACGGCGATCAGCGGTGCGACCAGCGCAGAGGACTATCCGAATGGCGTTCTTGACAGCGGAGAGACTTTGATAAAGGCAGGTGATCGTGCATGAGAGCAGTGGGACTTATATTAGCAGGCGGCAACAACAATAAGATGCGTGAATTGACCAGAAAAAGAGCGGTGGCAGCCATGCCGATGGCCGGAAGCTACAGAGCGATCGATTTCACACTCAGCAATATGTCAAATTCCCACATTCAGAAGGTTGCAGTATTGACACAGTACAATGCGCGTTCTCTGAACGAGCATCTGAATTCGTCGAAGTGGTGGGATTTCGGTAGGAAACATGGGGGACTTTATGTGTTTACTCCGACGATCACGGCGGATAACGGATACTGGTACAGAGGAACCGCAGATGCGATCTACCAGAATCTGGACTTTATAAGAAAATGCCATGAGCCATATGTGATCATTGCGTCGGGAGATGCCGTTTACAAGATGGATTATAATAAGATACTGGAATATCATATCGCGAAAAAGGCGGATATTACAGTAGTTTGCAAAGATTTAGAATCCTGCGGGGAAGCCAGCAGATTCGGAACGGTCAAAATGAATGAGGATATGCGCATTGAAGAATTTGAAGAGAAGCCGATGGTGGCGAATTCCAGTGTAATATCAACCGGGATCTATGTCATCAGAAGACGGCTCCTGATCGATCTGATCGAACATTGCGCGGAGGAAGAGAGACATGATTTTGTAACCGATATTTTGATCAGATATAAAAATCTGAAAAAAATCTACGGTTATAAGATAGAGGACTACTGGAGCAACATATCAACGGTAGAGGCGTATTATCAAACTAACATGGATTTTTTGAAGCCTGATGTGAGAAACTATTTTTTCAAAGAATTACCGGCTGTATATTCTAAGGTCAGTGATCTGCCGCCGGCGAAGTATAATTCAGGGGCGGTAGTGAAAAACAGCATTATAGCGAGCGGAAGCATCATTAACGGAACGGTAGAAAATTCCATTCTCTTTAAGAAGACATTTGTTGGTAATAATTGTGTCATTAAGAATTCAATCATTTTAAACGATGTTTATCTTGGAGATAATACATACATTGAGAACTGTATTGTTGAAAGTCGTGATACGATTAGGGCAAATACGCGGCATGTCGGAGAAAATGGCGTAAAAGTGGTTGTCGAAAAAAATGAGAGGTATGCATTATAGTTAAAGACTTAAAGCGGAAAGGAGCCATGAAAATGCAGATTACAGATGTACGCGTACGTAAAGTGGCAAAGGAGGGCAAGCTCAAAGCTGTTGTTTCGATCACTATGGATGAGGAATTCGTAGTACATGACATCAAGGTCATTGAGGGTGAGAAAGGATTGTTTATCGCGATGCCAAGTAAGAAGGCAGCAGATGGAGAATATCGGGATATTGCACACCCGATCAATTCGGAGACAAGAGAGCGCATTCAGAATATGATACTCGAGAGATACGCAGAAGCGTTGAAAGAAGAAGAGGTATAAGCAAGTCATGATCAGGGGCATGTTCTTTTTGAGATGAAAAGAGCGTGCCCCGATTAATCTTTCCTTGTTTCCAGCTCAAAGGCAAGACGTTTTTTTGTCTTTGGGTGTGTAAATTCCAGTCGATAGGAGCAGAGCTTCAGCTCCTGCCGGCTGCATTTTTGCGTCTGGCCGGCTGTGTATTTGACATCGCCGATGATCGGACATCCGATATTTGAAAGCTGCGCGCGGATCTGGTGGTGCCGTCCGGTGAACAGCTGAACGTCCAGCTCGACAGCAGGCGGAGATATGGTGAAGAAGCGCTCGCTCTCATCGACAGCGCTGTAACTTAATCTCGCAAGCTTAGCTCCGGCGGTTTTCTTTTCGCAGATGCGGGAGGTATTCGTCCGCCCGTCCCGTACCATATAATCTTCAAGTATGCCCGAGTCCTTCGGGGGCTTTGTGGAGACTGCGGCGCGGTAATGTTTGCCGAAGCCTTCCATCTGAAGCTCGCGACATAGCTCCTTTGCGGCAAAAGGAGTCCTGGCAAAGACCATGATCCCCTGTACCGGCTGATCTAACCGGTGAATGACGGCAAGATATGGTTCAGCGTAGGCGGGAGTCAGGGGAAAGGATCCGGCCTGCCCCGGGGTTTTCCGGCCTTTCGCAAGATGATTTTTTAAAATACTTACCATATCGGGGGTTCCGATCTTTTTTGTCTGGGTGGCGATACCGGCAGGTTTTACACATACTATCAGATGGTTATCCTCAAATAATATATCGGGAGATGGAAGATTCATAAGGATTCTCCTTGACTTTGTAATTATTCACTTTTATCATTTAACCATAACATAAAAAAATATGCAAGCATGGCTTGGTATATAGTAATGTACCGGGAAGGGAAAACGGATGGATTACATACTATTGATCTTGGGATTCGTATTATTAATAAAAGGAGCGGATTTTTTCGTAGACGGGAGTTCCAGTGTGGCGAGGATCTTTAGAGTTCCGACAATTATCATCGGGCTTACGATCGTTGCGTTTGGAACAAGTATGCCGGAGCTTTCTGTCAGCGTGACGGCGGCCATGCTTGGAAATAACGATCTGGCGGTCAGCAATGTGCTGGGATCCAATATCTTTAACCTGCTGGTAGTGCTTGGATGCTGTGCGGTCATCAGTCCGGTGCAGGCAAAAGGGAGTATCCTTAAAAAGGAATTTCCCTTTTCTATCTTCATCGCGGTGATCCTGTTGCTTTTGAATTCGGACTTTTCTATTTCGAAGGTGTTAAGTGGAAAGGGAACATTTACACTGGGACGGTTGGGTGGGATCCTGTTCCTGATCCTGTTCGCGATCTTTGTGGCGGCAACGGTGAAAAGTGCGCTTAATTCCCGCACAGAAGAGACGGCGGAGGAGGAAGAGTATAAGCTTATGTCGCCGCTTAAGAGCGGAGCGTATATCATCGCAGGGCTTATCGGGATCATCTGGGGCGGCGATCTCGTCGTGGACAGCGCCTGTAATATCGCGGAGGATTTCGGGATGAGCCAGACATTTATCGGCCTTACGGTCGTGGCGCTGGGGACGTCCCTGCCGGAGCTTGTGACCTCTATGGTGGCGGCGGGCAAGGGGGAGAATGATCTTGCCGTCGGCAACGTAGTGGGATCGAATATCTTCAATATTCTTCTGATCCTCGGCGTGTCGGCAACAATTACACCGATCCATCTGGATATTACCGCGGTCTATGATACGGCGATCCTGATCGCGGCAAGCATGATCGTATATGCGGCGGCGATCAGTAAGAGGGAGATCAGAAAGTCAGAAGGGACGCTGTTTCTGGTCGCTTATCTGGCGTTTTTCGTATACGTGTTATTGAGGTAAAGGAATATTATTTATTATAAATTGAAGAAAGGTGAGAAAATGAAAAGAATTATCATTTTCTCACCTTTCCTTTACATTATCCTTTCTTTTGTGCTACGCTAGTTAGGCAGAACTAACTAATAAAGGAGGAGAAAAGTATATGAAAGCAAAAAAATTATTTTCAACGTTTCTGGCGGCTGCAATGATTGTTGGATTACTTCCTTCTATTGCATTTGCAGAAGAAGAGACCGGCAATGGAAGCGATCATGAGGTGACAGTCAGCGTACAGACAAAAGATGAAGCTGTAGATTATGCTTATAATTATACTACAAGCGAGGCAGAAGGATACGAACAGATCGGAGATAGTGGTGTATATTATCAAGCAGCGGGAGAATATTCTCTTGATCTAACATCAACTCTTGTTACAAGACGTAATGTAACATGGGATGTATTATATCAGGATATAGCCGAAGTTGAATCGGCAGGTTTTGACGTTATCACAACAGCGACTACCAAATCGGCAGTAGATGGTTCTACATGGAACGCGTATTCAGAAGTGAATGATAATTCAACTGTTATTTATGGTTCAAAGGTACCGACAAGGGTTGATGCTAAAACATACGTAGAGGCAGAAATTCTTGAGGCCGCTGGTCAGGCAGAAGAAGGAAGTATTACAGAACAGATTGCAGAACTGACACAGCCGGCGACGCAGGATTCTGGTACAAAATGGGCAAAATCCGGATTATATTATACAGTAGAAGGTGACAGCTTTATTTTAACAAAACCAGAAACAATTGAGACAACTCCGAGTTTGGCAACAATTACAGACAGTACGAACTGGGGCGATTACCTTGTTACTGTTACAGATGAAGAGGGCAAACACTATGTAAAGACCGGAAGGACGGATACAACGGAATATGATCCTGAAAGTGAAGATGAGGCTGTTTTAGCGGGATATCAGCTTGGAAATTCAACAATGTATGCGGCAACATTTACAACAAAAGAAGGAAATACTTATACAATGGGTTACCTTGAGAATATGTGGTCTGCGTCCTACGAATTTTCCTTCCGTATTGCAGAAAATACACCTATGACAGGTATGGGGAATTCAACAAATTATGCGCAGTATGCAGATCTTCCGGGTCAGACGATTACTGGACTTACTTATTATGGGGCATATGGCGTATATGAGTATGATCTGACCAAATTTAATTTGAAAGTACCTTATAAGCAGACTGCAGAAATTACAGGTGATGCAAGTGTAGCGGTCCTTTCCGGAGAGGATGCAGTGATCAAGGTTGATCTTAGCGAATTAACAAATCAAGATACTTATGAACTGACATCTGTTAAAACAGGTTCCGGACATAACTCAACAGC
>CAZNXL010000015.1:0-4736 GCA_964577075.1 uncultured Dorea sp.
TCGCCGCAGCCCTTTATTTATCTGGGCTGCGGCGATTTTGCTTCCAAACTTGAGTTATAGAATACTGTGTTTTATAGAATTTGTCAATAAAATATCAGTTTTTTCCTTCGAAGATTTCCCTCCAAAAACTGCTTTTTAAATGCAGGACATCAAAAAGAACAGCCCTCTACATGTAGATTGCTGTTCTTTGTGATACATATTTTATATTCGCTATTCTTTTTTAAACGACCGCAGAAGATATTCCTCTATCCGGCTTCCGTATTCTTCTAAAGAGTTCATCCCGTCGGTCAGGCACCACTCATACATGGCGCCCCTCATAACCGTAACTATCATCCGCGCCATTTCCTTGTATGAATACCGCTCACTGAGTTCTCCCTTTTGCTGACCTCTTTTTATAATATCATACAGGATTTCATATAGTTTTCTCTGATTGTCATAGATTTTTCTTTTCCCCTTAAGATTCAACTGTGCAGAATAAATGACTGTTAAAAGCTCCGGGGTATTATCGCACTCCGTAGTCCGGAACACAACCCGCATGAATTTTGTAAGCAATTCTTGGGAAGACTTATCTTTATCCGCCTGTTCGTACCACTTTTCATAAACTTCTTCTACCAGTGGAAGCCAATACAGCAAGAGTTCTTCTTTTGATTTAAAATAATAGTAAAATCCGCCCTTGGAAGTCCCTGCTGCCTCTATGATCTCATCTACGGTAACTGATTTATAACCTCGCCGGCGAAATAAATCCATCGCCTGATCTACAATTCTGTCTTTTAAACTCTCTGTTACTTCCCCCATATCTGTACCTCTCTTTGATATATGTTGTACCATATAAAACGAGAAAAACTTCTGCTTTTACATCTGGCTACATCTAGCCGCTAATCATAAATGCGACCAGTTTATCAATATCTTCTTTTTCATAAGCAATGATCTCAAGCTCCGGGATCTCTCCGTTAGAGAAGATATTTGCCAATGATACATACTGGCACAATTTTGACTTAAGGTTCAGCCTGTCGCCTTCGCCCGTTATCAGTTCTACCTTTCCTTTACAACTATCTACTACTGAAAAAAACTTATCAATGTCTGTAATATTCTGTACCTTCATAATTACTCTCCTTTCAAGCTGATTTAATGTTACGCGATTAAGTATAACTTATTTCTCCAGAATTTCAATATCATTTTTGTTAATTTGTACCTTATGCTGTTTTAAAAGCCTTCCAACAGCACGTTTGAAAGCATTTTTACTAAGACCGAACTCCTTTTTTATTAATTCTGCGTCCGCTTTGTCTGTGAACGGGAGCTTTCCGCCATACGTTTTCATACGCTCGAAGATCATTTCTGCATCTTCACCCATCTGTAAAAATGCTTTTTCCCGCACGCTTAAGTTCAGTTTCCCGTCCTCACGGACCTTTGTAACTCTCGCCGTAATTTTATCTCCTACTTTTAAGTCTGCAAACACCTCTCTTTTCGGGAGCAGTCCGGAATACAGATTATCCACTGCCACAAACACCCCGAAATTATCGCTGATCTCATAGACGATTCCCTGCACCTTGTCATCTTTCTTATAATCAGAGTCTGTCCTGAGCCTCGGATACACTTTCATAGTAGCGCAAAGTCTGCCGGATTTGTCCACATATAACGCTGCCAGAACCTCGTCTCCTTTATGTACTTTGGCGGTCTGCTCTTTGAACGGCAATAAAAGATCCTTCGGAAGCCCCCAGTCAAGAAATGCTCCTATGTTCCCGGTATCTGCAACCTTAAGCACCTTCAGTTCATTCATCATGATCTTCGGCGTCTGTGTTGTCGCGATGATCCGGTCATCCGAATCTTTATATAAGAACACTTCCACAGGATCGCCGACTTCAACTCCTTCAGGCACCTGTTTTTTCGGGAGCAGCACACGTTCTTCGTTCGTGCCGAGATATACTCCGAAGTCTACTTTCTTTACAACCATCAACGTTCTCTTTTTTCCTAATTCGTCCTGTAATCTCATAACCTTCTCCTATGATCTGAATTCTACAACTGCATAAGGCATCCCCGCCTCATCACAGAGTTCCACGACCGTACGGTCATCCTCCACTCCGGCTTTCGGCACGATAATGTCTTTATACACCGCAGACTTTTTGTATTCTACGCGAACCCTTCTTATGAGTTCTTCCTGCTCACATACTTCTTTTGCCATCTGCACATACTGGCAGTTATTTACATGCTCGTTGGTGTCGATATGATATTTGCGCACCGGAAATGAAGGCAGAATATCCATATTCTCCGGCACACTTATTTTTCTTGATACTGATTCCATCTCAAGAGGCCCGGATACGCCATAAGCTGTGATCTCCCCTTCATCCGGTTTCGTTGGCTTTCCCCTTTCAAGATCCATATACACCCACAGAGAATTGGCGCGCGAGACGATCTTTCCCGCTCTATCCTTCATACAAAAGTTACGGTCTCCACAGATCCCCTTGAACCCGGTTGCCCATGTGCTGACTGAGATATCCTCTCCAAACTCCGGATAGCGCTCAATCTCGATCTGCCATGCGGACAATACCCACGCCCTCTTATGCTCTTCAAGATACGTAAAACCATACCCGATCTCTTCCGACTGAAAAGTACTGCAATCCTGAAAATAATTAATGATCCCCGGAAGCGTGATCTTTCTTGTATGATCGATCTCACTGAACCGGATCCTGCTCTCTATTCGGTATTCATTTGCTCTCATCTTTCTGTTCACTCTCCAAAGAAAAAACTCTTAATCTTAAAATCCGACGCTGCCGTCACTACTTCATACTCCTCATCTGTCAGCACACTGCGGAGTTCTTCTTTTCCTTCCTCGCTGACCACCGCGCAGACTGCCGGGTTAAAACAAAGATTGGGGTAAAGCACGCACCACCAGTTATGTCCTTTCGCCTCTCCGAGCTTAATGCGGAGGGCTTCATAATACCCCTGGGGAAATGTGATATCTCCATATCTCTTATTCGGGAAATAACAGACTGTCACCTCGGCCTGAGCTCCGTAAGAATACCCTTCCTCCCGGATCACTTCTCCGGCTATCTCCTCTATCCGGCGTAAATGCTCCTTCGCCCACTTCTTTGTCTGACTTGCGCTGATCATCTCTTCATTGCCCGGCATCGTCTGCTTCATATACTCAAGCACCCTGTCCCTGACAAGAAGCTTTACCCTCTGCGCCTCGTCGCTGTCGCTGTCTGCTAACACATGAAACCTGAAAACCTCCTGCGCTAATTCCTTCTGCACCTCTGAAACTCTGGCATTGACCGCCACAGCCCTCTTTGCAATGATCGCCCCCGTAAGCGCCGCACCAATGCAGATTCCCAGTATAACACAAAGAATCCTCTTTATTCTATCTTTTTTTCTGACTCTTTTTTCAGAACTATTTCTGTCGCCGATGTATTCTTCCACCCTTATGTACCTCCTTATACTCATACAAGGAGTTTTCCCATCTTCCGGAAGAATATTCAGCTTAATTTTTCTTCGTCCGGATAACGTCCATCACTGCATCCGCCTGATTGTCAATATGCTGGCACACGATCTGCGACGCCTCCTCTTTCTCTCTGTCCGTAATCCTCTTAATGATCTCCTCATGCTCCCTGACAAGCTTCGGATACACCTCCGGATCTTTCAGGTATTCGATCCTGTACCGGTACATCTGCTCATGGAGATTATTAAGGAGCTGGATCAGCTTCTGATTCTTAGTCGCCATATAGATCACGTCATGAAATTTTACATCCGCCTCTGCGATCTCCGTGATATCGTCACTTTTTAGCGTCTTTTTAAAATTCTCGGCAGCTTGCCTTAATTCTATAAGTTCTTCTTCCGTAATTCTGTCACAAGTGAGCTGTACGGCCAATTCCTCCAGCGCTCTTCTGACTTCCAGAACATCCAGAAGGCTTTTTTCGGTAATACCCGCTACTTCCGCGCCTTTTCTCGGGATCATGAGGACCAGGCCTTCCAGCTCCAGCTTCCGGATCGCCTCGCGGATCGGCGTTCTGCTTACCCCAAGCTTGTTGGCAAGCTGGATCTCCATAAGCCTTTCACCCGGTTTTAATTCTCCTCTTAAGATGGCCTGGCGAAGTGTATTGAATACAACATCGCGTAAGGGCAGATATTCATTCATTGTGACATTAAAATTTGTTTCCACTGTTATTTCCTCCTTGCATTATGTACGTTGGTGATGTACACCTGCTTTGCCGCTTCTTTTTCTCTTATCTTCTTTGCCGCGATCCTTGCTTTTTCCTTATCATCAAAAATGCCGAAGACGGTCGGACCGCTGCCGCTCATCAGAGCATTGAGCGCGCCCTCTGCCTTCATGAGATTCTTAATCCTTTCTATCACCGGATACTCTTCTATCGTCACCCGCTCAAGAACATTTCCCATACTTGATGCAACCTTATACAGATCCCGCGCGTCTAAACCTTCTATAATACCATCAATGTCGGGATGCTCCTCTATCTCATGGGAATCCAGCTTCTCATATACAGGCTTTGTTGATACGCTGATCGGCGGCTTTGCCAGAAGCACGCAGCATCCAGGCATCGGCGGAAGGGGCGTCAGGATCTCTCCGATGCCTTCCGCCAGAACTGTACCTCTCATAATACAGTAGGGAACATCCGCCCCCAGGGTCACGCCGCGCTCCATCAACCCTTTTTCCGTGAGCCCCAGACCGAACATCCTGTTCATCCCGAACAGGACTGCCGCCGCATTAGAACTTCCTCCTGCCATAC
>CAZNXL010000015.1:4746-15636 GCA_964577075.1 uncultured Dorea sp.
TTAAGAGAGATCCTGACTCCTGTATCTATCTTAAATTCATCCATCAAAAGCTTTGCCGCCTTGTATGCCAGATTATTCTCATTGACCGGCAGATAATACAGATTGCTCCCCACCTCTATTCCCGGCTTTCTCTTCTTTGCTATCTGGATCCGGTCATACAGATAAACAGTCTGCATGACCATACGGACATCATGATAACCGTTATCTCTTCTTCCCAGTACATCAAGTCCCAGATTGATCTTTCCCAGCGCCTTAAGCTCTATCTTGTCCATAGGTTTCCTCCTGCAATATTGCGATGTGCTTTGCATTTTGTACTCTGTATCTTGTATACAATATGCTTATAGTATACTCATGTTTTCTTTAAAAATCAAGAGCTTTTCTCCTTCTTTTATTGTGGAATCTGTCTTTCCATTTACCTCCATGATCCCCTCTTCCGTTGTACTATATCTTTTTGCCAGACTCCACAGATCATCCCCTTCTTTTACGATGTATCCGATGATCCCGGGACGTTTTTCCAGCTCCTGCATATCTATGGGAACCTCTTCGATCTCTTCAATGTCCGGGACATCCTCGCTCTGTTTCATAAAACAGTTAAATGCCAGCACCGCCTTCACTTCTATCTCTCCGCCTCCCATCAATCCGATCGTAAGCTGTTCTACTGCCGATGTAAGATCAAAGGTCATATCTTCCGTCACTTCATGACTCTCCAGAAGATAAGAGAAAGGCGTCATTCCCTGCCATACGTCAAATGGAACGTCATCATCTGCTTTGATATACAAAAAGAATATGTGCAGGACTCCTTCTATCTGGATCCCTTCTTCTGTAAGCTCCGTATGTTCCACCTGGATCCTCGCATTGCTGTGGCAGATCTGAAGGATATCTTCTTTTATCTCAGGAAGCATGAGCCGTTCCGTAATTTTGCACCTGGAATGGTTCTGCATGAGCGGGCGCTCTATTGTCTTTTTTGCGATCCTGGGGCGGCATACTCTATCCAGCGCGTAGATATCATCCAGAATCTCCACATGCTCTTCCTCGTACACGATCATGCGCGCTTCCAGTGTTGCCTCCACTCCGATCAGCCGCATTTCCCCGTCCTCATCCATACGTACATCTATGGAGACGTCTGTAAGCATCGGATAGATCTGATGGTACATCTCTTCCGAAGCCCCATCAAGCTCCATCCTTCCCTCGTATGGAATTGTCTGTTCAAACCAGTCCGCCTTCCCCTCCAGGGATTCATAAAAGCCAAACAACAGAAGCTCACCCTGCAATAGCAGCGCATCCGCCGCGATCCGCGTATCCAGTTTCCTCTGTGAAACCTCCGTCCACAAAAGTGTCCCTATCGCCTCCTTTGTACCGTTTACTGTGATCTCCTCTTTGATCCGGTATGTATCCTTTTTAACTGTAAATAATTTCAGGATATTCTTTTTTTCGTACCTTTTATATACTCCTTTGTCCCCCTGTGCGTCCATCGTCAGACTCTCCCTCTGCTTTCCTTCCGGGCAAATCCATATCTCTGCCAGCGCCTTGACATGAAGCTTGCGTGAATGGATCAGCGCTACATTAACATCACAGTCCATAGCCTTGATGAACAGATTTTCCTCCGGCTCCTCTTCTGTATATACCATCTCTTCAAACGGGATCCGTCCTTCTAAAAATGCCAGACGCATCTCGCCTTCGTCTGTTACATAGAGTACCTTAAAGGTCATCCGCCCTAAGATCCGCACGTAATTTTCTACTTTTTTCATATCCTCAATGTTAAGCGTTCCCTCTGCCAGAACGATGCGCTTTACATCATGTTTTGTATCCGGTACATTATAATCATCATCAATGTAAAACTGGTCTGAGATCGTACGACCCTGCCGATACACAGTAAATTCCTTTTTATCATATTCCATTGCCGCTTCCTCCTTTAATGAAACACTACATTTTTGTCACTGTATTCTGTCTTAATGATGACGTATGGATACGTGGTTTTCTCCGCCGCCTCCTCACCGGCCGGAGGCCCTGAAAGATCCGTCTTCATGCAGATTGAATTTTCCGACTCATAACACGATTCCACAGTCACGCTATATCCGCTTGTCTCCCGGCTTCCATACCCCCTTGCAATATACAAATATCCGTTATCTGCGTAAGTAATCTTAAAATTCCTTTCCTTTTTATCATCGATATCCTCCATCAGCTCTTTTGGCGCATCTACAGGATCAACCACCGTAAAATCAATATCCCGAAGTTTCTTTGTATTTTCCTTCTGCACGGAACACGCACATAAGAGGAACATACATCCTGCCAGACATATGTACAGACGTCCCTTTTTCATATATACTCCACAGATATATTCTTATTAATATCATACACAGATCCCGCGAGAAAAATTCCAGTTTATATCTATAGTAAACTGAAAATTTCCGGCAAATATGTTATACTGTTTTAAATATGTATTTTGAACGATAAATAAGGAGATCACATGTTATGAACCACTTAGACAGAATGTCAGGCATCCTTTTACACCCGACATCTTTTCCCTCTCCGTACGGAATCGGAGACCTTGGCGAAGAAGCCTATGAATTCATTGATTTTCTGGAAGCATCCGGTCAGCATCTGTGGCAGATCCTTCCTCTGACTCATACGGGATTCGCAGATTCCCCCTATCAGAGTTTTTCAGCATTTGCCGGACAGCCGCTTCTCATCACCCCCTCCCATCTGTTAGAACTGGGACTTTTATACGACTTTGAGCTCAGGGACTGTCCTGTTACAGATCCGGAGCACATTGATTACGGTGTTATCATCCCATGGAAACGAAAGATCTTCCGCCTGGCATATGACCGTTTCTGCGGCAGGAAAGACAGCAGCCCGATATACGATGAATTTTCCGGATTTTGTGAAGAGAACAGCTTCTGGCTTGACGATTATGCCCTCTTCATGGCATGTAAGGATGTGAATGGCGGAAAGAGCTGGCTTACATGGGAGGAGGAATACCGCATCCCTTCGGATGAGACAAAGGCGGAACTAAAAAAACAGCTTGCCTGCGAGATTGGCTACTATCAGTTCCTCCAGTTTCTCTTCTTTACAGAATGGCGCTCTCTGAAAAAATATGCGAACGAACGCGGAGTTAAGATCATCGGAGACATCCCTGTCTTCGTCTCCATGGACAGTGCGGATGTCTGGGCGGGCCGGCATCTGTTCCAACTTGACAGCAGAGGATACCCTCTCTCTGTTGCCGGGGTTCCGCCGGATTATTTTTCTGCTACCGGGCAGCTGTGGGGAAATCCGCTCTATGACTGGAAGGCTCATGAAGAAGAAGGGTTCCTATGGTGGATATCCAGGGTGAGAAGCCAGCTTAAGAATCTTGACATCCTGAGAATCGACCATTTTCGCGGATTTGAAGCTTACTGGTCTGTTCCTTACGGAGAAGAAACCGCGATCAACGGTGAATGGATCAAGGCTCCAGGGGCGGAACTTTTTAAAGCGATTGAAGATGCTCTCGGCGACGATCTTCCGATCATCGCGGAGGACTTAGGCGTTATCACAGACGAAGTAACTGCTCTCAGGGAAAGTTTCCGTTTTCCGGGTATGAAGGTCCTCCAGTTTGCTTTTGATTCTACCGGGGAAAATGACTATCTGCCTCACCAGTTTACATCAAGACAATGTGTCTGCTATACCGGTACTCATGACAATGATACGACTCTCGGATGGTATTGCGCCGCCTCTCCTGAGTGCAGGGAAAAACTCCGGCTCTATGCGAACATGGAGCCCGGGCAGGATATCAGCAGAGGGATGATACGTCTCTGTCTCGGAAGTATCGCCGCATACGCCATCTTTCCACTTCAGGATGTACTGTCTCTCGGGAGCGAAGCGCGCATGAATACCCCGGGCGTGGCAGAGGGGAACTGGAACTGGCGTTATAAAAAAGGCGTCCTTACTCCCTCTTTGGCGGATGATTTAAAAGAGCTTTCCATTTTATATGGAAGATAAGAAAGAATGAGAGGTTATCACAAATGTTAAAAATCATATGTATTGCATTGTTCCTTTTCCTGTTTTTCCTCTTCGGCATTCCGGTCCTCGGGATTGAATGGGTCATCGGGAAATTTAACAAAGAAAAGGCCGATTATCAGAGCCTTCACATCGTGCAGTGGGCATTCCGCGTAATTCTGGCTATTGCAGGAGTTGAAGTAACTGTTATCGGCGAAGAGAACGTTCCGGATGAGCCGGTATTGTTTATCGGGAACCACAGAAGCTATTTTGATATTCTGCTTACCTACTCCCGCTGTAAGAGGCTTACCGGGTACGTAGCTAAAAAAGAGATGTTAAGATACCCTCTGCTCCGCAGCTGGATGAAACGCCTTTACTGTCTCTTTCTCGACCGCGATAATATGCGGGAAGGACTTAAGACGATCCTTCAGGCTATTGATCATATAAAAAACGGAGTCTCCATCTGCATATTCCCCGAGGGAACCCGCAATGACGGCGAGGAGTTAAGTCTTCTTCCATTCCACTCCGGCTCTTTCAAGATCGCAGAGAAAACAGGCTGCGCGATCGTTCCGATCAGTCTTAACAACACGGCCTCTATCTTTGAAGATCATCTGCCCCGCGTAAAGAAGGCGCATGTCATACTGGAATACGGAAAGCCTGTCTATCCGAAAGAACTGGACAAAGAGACCAGAAAACATCTTGCCTCTTACTGTCAGAATATTATTCAGGAAACAATTAATAAAAACCATGAACTTGTATAAGGAGAATGTTTTACATTTCTTTTACTGAGTGCTATAATAAGGCGAAACAAAAACAAAGGAGATATGAAAAATGAACCGACAGGATCTTACTCTGTTGACTGATCTGTATGAATTGACCATGATGCAGGGTTACTATGAACAGGAAGCCAATGAAATCGTTGTATTTGATATGTTTTTCCGAAATAACCCCTGTGAGAACGGCTATTCCGTATGCGCAGGTCTTGCGCAGGTAATTGACTATATCAAAAATCTGAATTTTACTTATGAAGACGTAGACTATCTGAGACGTCTGAAGATTTTTAATGAAGAGTTCCTTCAGTACTTGAGTGGATTTCATTTTAGCGGAGATATCTATGCGATTCCCGAGGGAACCGTAATATTCCCCAAAGAGCCTCTTTTAAAGGTGATCGCGCCGATCATGGAGGCTCAGTTGGTAGAGACGGCCATCTTAAATATTATCAATCACCAGTCACTGATCGCTACTAAGACCTCCCGGATCGTCTTTGCCGCCGACGGCGACGGCATTATGGAATTCGGTCTGAGACGCGCGCAGGGACCGGATGCGGGACTCTATGGCGCAAGAGCTGCTATGATCGGCGGCTGTGTAGGCACCTCCAATGTCCTTGCCGGCCAGATGTTCGATGTCCCGGTCATGGGGACTCACGCTCATAGCTGGATTATGAGTTTCAAAGATGAGTATACGGCATTCAAAACCTATGCAGACCTCTATCCTGAAAACTGCACTCTGCTTGTAGACACATACGATACACTGAAGTCAGGCGTCCCGAATGCGATCCGTGTGTTCCGCGAATTGGAAGAGGCCGGAACACCTCTGAAAAAATACGGCATCCGTTTAGACAGCGGAGATCTTGCATATCTTTCAAAGGAAGCGCGCAAGATGCTGGATGACGCCGGATTCCCGGATGCTATTATCTGTGCGTCCAATGATCTGGACGAATATCTTCTCCATGATCTTAAGAATCAGGGCGCGGAAATTCATTCCTGGGGCGTCGGTACAAACCTGATCACCTCCAAAGACTGCCCTTCTTTCGGCGGTGTATACAAACTTGCCGCCATCATGGACGATAATGGCGAATTTATACCTAAGATTAAAATTTCTGAAAATACAGAAAAGATCACAAATCCCGGAAACAAGACAATCTATCGAATCTATGATAAAGAAACCGGAAAAATAAAAGCTGATCTGATCTGCTTCGTCGGAGAGGAATATGATCCTTCCGAGGACCTGCTTCTCTTTGATCCGATCGATACATGGAAAAAGACAAGGCTGCCGGGAGGAACTTATACCATGAGAGAGATCATGGTCCCTGTATTCCGCAAGGGCGAGTGTATCTATCAGTCGCCGACGGTTACAGAGATTGCAGAATATTGCAAGAGGGAAAAAGATACCCTGTGGGACGAGACAAAACGTCTTTTCTTCCCGCACAGGGTACATGTGGATTTGTCCAAAAAACTTTATACTGTCAAAAAATCTCTTCTTGACCAGATGAATATAACAGAATAAAAGGAGACTTATATCTTATGAAAATTATTGTGTTAGCGGGAGGACTCAGTCCTGAGCGCGACGTATCGCTCACGTCAGGCGCCTTCATTTGCCGAACTTTAAGAGAAAGAGGACATCAGGCCTACCTGCTGGATGTATTTTTCGGATTATCTTACGACTCTGACAGACTGGAAGAGGTATTTGACCTTCCGGACGCGGGTCTTAAAATCGCCGATTCGATCAAAACGACTATGCCGGATCTGAAAGCCCTGAAAGCTTCCCGTCCGGATCAGTCTGATTGTTATCTCGGTCCCAACGTCATTGAACTTTGCCGCATGGCGGATATTACATTCATGGCCCTGCACGGTTCTGTCGGTGAAAATGGCAAGCTGCAGGCTACTTTCGATCTCCTTGGCATTAGATACACGGGTCCTAATTCCCTTGGCTGCGCGCTCTCAATGAATAAATTAGTTGCAAAGCAGATATTTAAGATGTCGCGGGTGCCCACACCCAGAGGAACCTCACTCACCGTAAAGACAAAGGATACTCCTCTCGAAGAGCTCGGCTACTATCTTCCGCTGGTCATAAAGCCCTGTTCCGGGGGATCCAGCATCGGCGTATATATCGTGCGCACTGAGGAGGAGTACCGGGAGGCTGTGCGCAACTCCTTTGATACAGATGGTTTAGAAGAAATCGTTGTTGAACCGTATATCAAAGGCCGGGAATATGCCTGCGGTATTGTAGGCGGAAAAGCGCTGCCCCTCGTAGAGATCATTCCGAAAAACGGAGTCTTCAACTACGAAAACAAGTATCAGGATGGGGGCGCACAGGAGATCTGTCCTCCTGTATCACTGGATGAAAAGACACAGAAAAAGATGCGCCGCGCCGGTGAAAAGGCTTTTGAAGCGCTTCACATGGATACCTATGCCCGCGCAGACTTTATTGTTGATGAGACAGATGGAAAATTCTATTGTCTGGAGATGAACGGACTCCCTGGAATGACGCCGGCAAGCCTTCTTCCAAAAGCCGCCAGGGCAGCGGGAATGGATTATGGCGATCTGTGTGAACGGATCATAAAAGAATCTATGAACATGCACTATGAAAAGAAGGGAGACGCCTAATGAAAAACCTCACCTTAGATAATATCACCAACGCCTGTCACGGCGTTTATCACGGTGATCCGGAAAAACTCGGCAGGGAAGCAGCCGGAGTTGTCATTGACAGCAGGAAAGTACAAAAGGATTATCTGTTCGTAGCCATTGACGGCGAAAATGTCAATGCGCACAAATTTATCCCGGACACGATTGAAAAGGGCGCCTTATGCGTCGTGTCGCATGAAGATCTGGGCGATACCGACTATCCTTACATCCTTGTGGAATCTACCGGGCAGGCGCTTCTTGACATTGCAAAGCTCTACCGTGATTCTTTTGATATAAAGGTAATAGGTATTACCGGCAGTGTAGGAAAGACCAGCACCAAAGAAATGATCGCCTCCGTAGTTTCCCGGAAATACAGCGTGCACAAGACGCCCGGCAACTTTAACAATGAGTGGGGGCTCCCGATCACCATCTTTGAGATGAACGAGACTCATCAGGTTGCGGTCCTTGAGATGGGCGTCAATCATTTTGGAGAGATGCGCCGCCTGTCTTGTGTTGCAAGCCCGGATATCTGCGTAATTACCAACATCGGTGTGGCTCATTTGGAATTTTTCAAGACAAGAGAAGGGATCCTTCAGGAAAAATCACAGATGATCCAGGACATGAAAGATGGAGGAACTATCATATTAAACGGCGATGATGACCTGCTCAAAAAGATGGGACCGGTAAAAGGTGTGGATCCTTTCTTCTTCGGCCTGAACGATCATTCCGAATTCTATGCCTCAGATCTTAAGTCTGCAGGGCTAAAAGGAACAGAATGTGTCATTCACCTGCCTTCCGGGGACAGCTTTCCCTGCGTAGTCCCCGTACCGGGCATCCACATGGTGACAAATGCCGTTGCAGGAGCCGCAGTCGGTTACTCTCTCGGGCTTACTCCGGATGAGATTAAGGCGGGAATCGAAAACCTTCCGGGAATCCCGGGACGTAATAATACCATCGTAACTGACAAGATCGTGATCTTAGACGACTGCTATAATGCCAATCCGATCTCTATGAAGGCTTCCATTGACGTCCTTACGATGGCGATCGGAAGAAAGGTTGCCGTACTTGGGAATATGGGGGAACTGGGCGAGGACGAGAGACAGCTCCATTATGAAACCGGAGTTTACGTTGCCGAACAGGGCATTGATCTCGTCTGTGCTGTCGGAGACCTGGCAAAGGAGATCGCAGAAGGCGCGAAACAGGGACCCTCAACAGAGGCTCTCTGGTTTGAGACGAAGCAGGATTTTCTCGGGGCTATGAAAGACGTGATCAAGGACGGGGACAATGTACTTGTTAAGGCCTCCCACGGAATGCATCTTGAAGACATCGTGGACGCGCTTCGGGCGTTTTAACCTATATGCCAGATTGGTAACGTAACACTTTTGAAAAATGTGACGTCCTTATAAAAAAGACCAGAGCGGAGAACGATAAGTTCTCCGCTCTGGTCTTTTTTACCCGTCTAAGCTCTCTCACTATAATGATGCGCCTCTTCAAGCATCATATCTTTTATCTTCATCAGACGAATCTGGGAGCTTCTCTCGTTCTCATCCAGCTTCATGGTAATGTACTTGATCGTCTCCTGCGCATCCGGAATCGTCACATGCTCCAGTGCGTTTACACGGCGTCTTGTCTTTTCAATCTCCGCCGCCATAAGCTGGCAGGCTTTCTCTGTCTCTGCAAGCTTCAGCATATCGGGCAGAACATCTGCCAAAGACTTCACGGCATCATCCAGATCACTGGATGTAAATGCAAAACCGTAAGAATAGATATCATTCGCATCGGCAGTCCGCGTCTTTGTCTCGAAAACCGGGATATTGACACTCATCACGTTCTTCTTTCCCACTCCGAGGCTTACTTCCTGCTTCGGCGCCATAAGCGCCGTATTCAGCGTCGCTTCATCCATTCCGGCTTTCGCTATCACAAAGTTCTTATTCGCAGAGAGGATTCCGGCTTCTACTTTCTGGCGAAGCTCCATATTCTCCTTTGCCAGCTCCAGGAACTGCCGCATCAGCTCATCACGCTTATCTTTCAGAAGTTTATGCCCTCTTCTGGCGGTGGCAAGCTTCTTTTTCGTATTCGTCAGTTCCATACGGGTAGGAGTTATCTGCTTAGATGCCAATTAAACCCCTCCTTTACTTTCCGTAGTACTGATCTAAGAATTTGTCATCAATACGTTTCAGCTCTGCTCTTGGCAGCATAGACAGCAGCTTCCAGCCGATCTCCAGCGTCTCTTCGATAGGGCGGTCATTGTTATATCCCTGGGATACGTACTCTTTTTCAAATGCATCCGCGAACTCGGCATACTTAAGGTCAATCTCTGTAAGAGCTGCCTCTCCAAGAATGGTCATGAGCTCTTTCGCGTCCTTACCGCGGGAATAAGCTGCAAACAGCTGATTCATTGTATTCGCATGGTCTGCTCTTGTCTTGCCCTCGCCGATACCTTTGTCTTTCAGACGCGACAGTGACGGTAATACGTCGATCGGCGGCTGGATTCCCTTACGGTACAACTCCCGGCTCAGGATTACCTGTCCCTCGGTAATGTATCCGGTAAGGTCAGGGATCGGATGCGTCTTATCATCTTCCGGCATAGTCAGGATCGGGATCATCGTAATACTTCCGCTCTTTCCTCTCTGACGTCCGGCTCTCTCATACATCGTTGCAAGGTCCGTATACATATATCCCGGATATCCGCGGCGTCCCGGAACCTCTTTTTTCGCTGCTGAAATCTCGCGAAGCGCATCCGCATAGTTCGTAATGTCGGTGAGGATTACCAGTACGTGCATATCCTTTTCAAATGCAAGGTACTCTGCTGCAGTAAGCGCCATACGCGGAGTCGCGATACGCTCTACCGCGGGGTCATTGGCCAGATTGATGAACAGAACCGTTCTGTCTATAGCGCCCGTCTCCTTGAAGGATTCGATGAAATAATTCGATTCCTCAAAAGTAATACCCATTGCGGCAAATACAACGGCAAAGTTTTCATCTGTTCCGCGTACTTTCGCCTGCCTTGCGATCTGAGCCGCAAGCTGTGAATGTGGCAGACCGGAACAGGAAAAGATCGGCAGCTTCTGCCCCCGAACCAGTGTGTTAAGACCGTCGATGGCGGATACTCCTGTCTGGATAAACTCTTCAGGGTACACTCTGGCTGCCGGATTCATCGGCAGACCGTTAATATCTCTTCTCTCCTCAGGCAGGATTTCAGGACCGTCATCGATCGGGCGTCCCAGACCGTCGAAGACGCGCCCCAGCATATCGCCGGATACGCCCAGCTCCATGCTTCGTCCGAGGAAACGGACTTTACTGTTACTTAAATTAATACCTGCGGCATTCTCATAGAGCTGTACAATTACATCTGACCCGTCTACTTCCAGTACTTTACAACGGCGCTTCTCGCCGTTGGCAAGCTCAATCTCACCAAGCTCATCGTATGCGACGCCCTCAACGCCCTTCACCATCATAAGCGGTCCGGCAACTTCCTGTATGGTTCTATATTCCTTTGGCATAATTAGAAGTC
>CAZNXL010000016.1:0-6180 GCA_964577075.1 uncultured Dorea sp.
ATCAATACGGAATTTAAGTTTACAAGTGGAATTTAACTTTTCACTCAATCTTTTTCTTTTGTTTCTTTTGTTGTTTTTTCTTTTGTGCTTTTTCACTGTTGTTCTCATTAATAATATTTTACTGAATATATCCTTCCTGATATGCCTTTGCCTTATTATAAGCATAAAGTTCTGCCATAGTCGCTTCCATATAAGGATTCACATAAAATATTCCGAGAAGCCCACATGTAACAACCGCCAAAATCTGCCAGCCGATAAAAGATAGCTGCAATATAAATGCATCAAACTTTTGGCCGTCCATCATGCGTTTGCTGATCGCAAAGACCTCTTTTCTGTTCATCCCCGGGTTTTCTGCAAGAATATACGGTACCATCAGATATTCCAATTCTTTTATAATCCCCGGAATGATAAACAGAAGTGTCCACAATGCAACATACAGATCCTTCAAAAACACTGTCAGCACGATATTCCCGTAATGACCTGACCGGAATCCATCTAAAACCATTCCTGCACGGGGCAGTTCGACACGATTCTGGATAAAGAACCTGTTCGCACCGATTCTCAGCACATTCGTCACGAAAATGCCAAAAACTGTCGTAAATATGAACAATACCACAACAATTGCAGTTAACATCGCTGTGAATCTAAATCTATAGGAGTCTTCTGCTCCATTCCCAAAAAAATTCAGTACATAATCAACTCCTTCTGTAACAGTCATAATGAATGCCACCCCGACACAAGGCCAGTAATTTCTCCTGAAACTGTTTTTTGCGTTACCTTTCAGTTGCTCTCTTGTCCACATAATGATCTCCTTTCTAACATGATATGTTCATTCCGGCTTTTCATACGTTCATCCAGATCGTTTGAAGCGCTCACAAGCACACACAATAGACAGAGTCGCTTCTCTTTCTTTTTTCTGTCTATATCGTAACACTGTCTGCTCATCTTCGCAAGAGTTCCTGCGTAAATGGATTCTGGGTGTGAATCCTGTCGAATGTCTACAGATGTCTGACATCATATATAACAAAAATCCTGACAAGCATAATCCCTGTCAGGATTGATCCGCTATCAATGGATAAAAAACTTTTTATAGGAACACATATTTCAAAACAAACAATACTGCCAGCACATACATAAGGGCGCTGATCTTTTTCTCTTTTGCCTTACCTGTCACAAGATTTAATACCACATAAGAGATTACTCCCATAGAGATACCTTCTGAAATGCTGTAGAAAAACGGCATCGCTATAATACAGATATAGCAAGGCACTGCTTCTGCTATATCATCAAACCTGATATTGATAACATTCGTAAACATATAGAAACCTACAACGATCAGCGCAGGGGCCGTTGCAAATGACGGGATTGCAAGAAATATCGGTGACAGGAAGAGTGACAGTCCGAAAAGGATCGCTGTTGTCACTGACGTAAGTCCCGTTCTTCCTCCCTCAGTTACACCGGAAGCACTTTCTACAAACGTAGTAGTCGTTGTTGTGCCAAGTACAGCTCCTGCTGTGGTAGCAACTGCATCTGCAAGAAGCGCGCCTTTAATATTCGGAAGCTTTCCGTTTTCATCAAGCATGTCCGCCTTTGAAGATACGCCGATCAACGTTCCGATCGTATCAAACATATCTACAAACAGGAATGCAAAGACAACTACTACAAAATTCAGGGACAGTATTCCTGAGAAATCAAGCTTTCCTAATACCGGCGCGATACCAGGCACCGACAGACCGGAACTGAAGTCCGGAAGCAGCCCGTAGAATCCGAGCTCCGGATTGGGAACATACAGCCCTGCGAACTGACAGATGATCCCCAACACCCATGTGATCAGGATTCCCCACAAAATATTGCCTTTAATATTCTTGATCACAAGAATTCCTGTAATAAGTACACCGATAATCGCAAGCAGCACTGTAATACCTACATCATTAAACGTTGCCTCAACGCCATTCGCCGCATTGTATCCTTCCAATGAGAACAGTTCAATTAAAGTTGATCCGCTAATGACGATCTTAGCATTCTGAAGGCCGATAAACGCAATAAACAGACCGATTCCAACACTAACTGCAGATTTCAGGTTCAAGGGGATCGCATTGAAGATTGCCTCTCTTACATTTGTCAAAGATAATATAATAAAAATAATACCTTCAACAAATACGGCCGTAAGAGCCACTTCCCATTTATACCCCATACCCAGGACAACAGTATATGCAAAGTAAGCATTCAGTCCCATACCCGGCGCCAGCGCAAACGGATAATTTGCAAATAATGCCATTAACAAAGTACCAATCAGTGATGCAACGGCTGTTGCTGTAAATACGGCTCCCTGATCCATTCCCGCAGCAGCAAGGATACTCGGATTTACCGCAAGGATATATGCCATCGTCATAAAAGTGGTAATTCCGGCAAGGACTTCTGTCTTTACATCTGTACCATGTTCACTGAGTTTAAAAAACTTTTCGAGCATCTTTTTTCTCCTCCTGATTCTCTCTTGTAAATAAAACAACATATTTATTTTAACAAAACAGACCCGTAAAGTAAACGGGTCTGTCCATTTTAATTTATTGAATTTCTCTAATTTTTTTACGAAGTCTCAATACCTGATTCGGTGCGACTGAAAGTTCGTCAATTCCGATCTGGATGAAAAACTCTGTCATGGACAGATCTGCCGCCAGATCTCCGCAGACACTGATCGTCTTTCCCTCCAGGTGAACATTGTTCGTCACAATGCGGAGCATCTTAAGGAGCGCCGGATGATAAGGGTCATAATAGCTCATGACCGACTCATTCGTACGATCCATCCCCAGCGTAAACTGTGTCAGATCATTGGTGCCGATACTGAAAAAATCCACCGCTCTTGCTAATTCACCGCTCAACATGACTGCCGCCGGTGTTTCTATCATAACACCGATCTTAATATCATCAGCATAAGCGATCTTCTCTGCTTTTAGTTCCTTTTTTGCAAGTTCCAAATATTCTTTTGCCGCTACAACTTCCTCAACTTTTGTTATCATCGGGAACATAACCTGCACATTCCCATAAGCAGCCGCCCTTAAAATTGCCCTGAGCTGTGTCTTGAACATTTCCCCTTTTTCCAGTGAAATCCGGATCCCTCTGAGCCCCATGGCGGGATTATTCTCTTTTCCAAACTCCAGAAACTCCGCATGCTTATCCCCGCCCAGATCAGCTGTACGGATAACCACCCGATTCATTCCCATAGCTTCTGCCGCCAGCTTATATGCCTGAAACTGCTGCTCTTCCGTAGGCATCTTGCTACCGTTCTCCATAAAGAGAAATTCACTTCTGAACAGACCGATACCTCCGGCATCGCTTCTCAGGACTCTCTCGATATCTTCTCTCGTCCCGATATTTGCGCAAACATCAATCCTCTGTCCGCTCTGGGTAACATTCTCCTTGCCTTTAAGCCTTTCCAGATTACTGATGTGCACTAAATTCTGATCCTGACGCTGACGCATCTTTGTAAGCATAGTGTGATCCGGTTCAATGTATACCTTCCCCTCATACCCATCTATAATGATCGTCTTTCCTTCATACTCTTTCTTCAGTGATTCACCAATTCCTATCACAGAAGGAATTCCTTTCGTACGCGCAATGACGGCCGTATGAGAATTAATCGTTCCGTACCTGGTAACAAAGCCGAGAACTTTCTCCTTATCAAGCTGCAGAGCCTCGCTTGGATACAATTCCTCCGCCGCCATAATGAAGGGCTCGTCTACGAATAATTTATCTTTCCAGCTTCTGGACAGGATCCTCACCAATCTGATCGCAACATCACGGATATCTGCCTCGTGAGCCTTATCCTTACCGGCATTGAGATATTTTTCGGTTGCCGTCTTCACCGCATATTCCGCGCTCAGCTTTCCCTCTAAGATAATATTGGTAATACTGCTCCAGAGTTCTTCATTTTCCAAAATCTCCTGCTGCATCTCAAAAATTGCAGCGTTGGCTTCACCCACCTCGCGGGCGGCAACCTCGCATTGCTCTTTCAGTTCTGTAATCACCCGCTTTTTTGCCTTCCTGAGTCTGGAAAACTCTTTTTCAACATCTTTTACATAGATATGGCGGATCTCTTTGATATCCCGTTTATAAAATGAGAGCTTCCCGATTGCAATTCCCTCAGAAATCTTTTTCCCCGTTAACGTAATCATAGTATTCTTCCTTTACTTTTTCTGGCAATTATACTTTACACTGTCCCCATACTTTAGTCAAGCGATTCTCATCTCGAACAGTTCAAAAATATATCTGCAAATCCATTGACTTTTTGGCCTGATTATGCTAATCTGACTGAGTATCATTTGACAAAAATGATATTAAACATTTTTTATTTTATGGAGGTATCATAATGAAAGGTACAGTTAAGTGGTTCAACAACCAAAAAGGTTACGGCTTTATTTCCGACGAGGCAGGCAACGATGTATTTGTACACTATTCGGGACTGAACATGGAAGGTTTCAAGTCTCTGGAAGAAGGGCAGGAAGTTGAGTATGATGTAACAGAAGGCGCGAAGGGACCTCAGGCAGTTAACGTAACAAAACTGTAAGCCAAAGAAAGCCAATCAAAATTTCGATGTACCTTTTTTATATATAAATAACGAATAAATTTAGATATTTAAAAGCAATACTCAAAATTAGATGACGGCAAAAGCTCCGGATGATCAAACGATCCGGAGCTTTTTAGGAAACAAAGACATCCTATTCCAGTGTAAATTCAAATCCTGCGATCCTCTCTTTATTATTCTTCCGGATCCAACTGTTTTGCGGGCATGATATTGGAACCGCTGTCTGCAGAACTTGCATCTGCTGTCACAGCAATTTTCATATCCTGCGAAAGGCCGCCAGTGTTATCAACCGCATTATCCTTAGAAAATGTCATTTCAACCCCATCTGACGTTTTAATCGTAACTGTGTTCGTAGTAGCGTCTACAACTGTCCCCTTGTAAACCGCATCCTTTGCCGCAGTGTTTGCATCATCATCCTCAACACTGACAACCACTGCATGATCCGGATCACTCAAGTCTCCTGTATAGGTAACCTTTACCGTATTGCCTGTCTGGATTCCGTTCTTATACTTATGAGACGCATCCGCAATATAGACCGTATAATTCTTCCCATCAACCGAAAACGTCAACGTATTCATAGAAACCTCAACAACTGTCCCTGTGGCTGTCTGGTACTCTTCCTTCGGCTCTTCTTTCGGCTGCTGTGCCGGCGCCGGTTCTTCCTCCTGCGGCTGCTGTGCCGGCTGTTTCTTTGATGTGTCGTCTATCGTTTCCTTAGGCGTATCTGTCTTGGAAGAAGAAGTGGATGACTCAAGGGAGGTATCGTCGGAACTATCAGAATCTGGAGCTTTCGTAGACAAATAATCACCAAAAATATATGCTTTCTGTTTTTTATACTCAATCCTTGACCATCCGTTGTCACAGACCCCTGTTCTCTTTATCTTTTCGCCTTTTTCCAGAGTCCCCAGAATTTTAGAATCTGTACTATAAGATTCCCGCACATGAACATTGGAAGTGCAGTAGACATTCTCATCTACTTCCTTAATCTTTATTTTCTTCTGTTCTTTCTTGATGGTATTCTCATCATCGTCTGTAATTTTAATAACTTTGACATTTTTGGTATCTGTGCCATTGATTTCCCCGACATATGTTACAGCAACCCAGTTGCCTTCCCGAATGCCATTCTTAAAATCATGTTCACAGTTATTAGCATTGAAGAGCAGCTCCGTTCCATCATTCTGCCGGATAGTAATAGAATTTTCGGTAATCTTCACAAGCGTGCCCACTACTGTTTTTTCTTCCTGAGTGGTAGCTTTTCCCCCTTTGTCTTCTATGGAAATAGCCGTCGCGCCCGTTGTGTCCGTTCCGTCGATTTCCCCCTCATAACGAACCACGATCTCATCTCCGGCCAGCATATTCACTGAATTTACAGTTGCCTCGGAAATATCAAATTCATAATCCTGTCCATCCGCCTCAATGGTGAGATCCTTTCCGGAAAAACTAACCATCGTTCCATCAATGGATGCTGTTTTTTCCGCTTTCTCCGTTTTTTCTTCTTTTTTCGTCTCTTTTTTCCCGCATGATGAGCATACGAATACCAGACATAACGTCAAAACTACAACCAATACACTTTTTGTTCTTTCTTTCATATTTTCCCT
>CAZNXL010000016.1:6190-15384 GCA_964577075.1 uncultured Dorea sp.
TCCTATTGATACAAGGTTTCTTTGTCTCTATATTTTTTACGGATTAGTAAATAAACATTTATTCACTAACCTGTAAAAAACAAACCGCAGCGCAGCGGCATGTTTCTATTTTTGGTCTCCTTCTTTCGGTTTTAAGTAACCGCTTAATCCGGTAGACAAAAATACAAATACAGTCTCTTCTGTCTCTATGTTATCAGGAAGTACTCCTTCCACCACATATTTGGCATACATTACGGTTGACGTCAGGACATGAAGCCACAACAGATCCTGATTGATTTCTTTTAATCCCGGAAACGCTTCCCGAAAGGCCTGGACCATTCCGGCAAACACACTAAAATAAGATACATCTCTCTCTTTGTCATACTTTGGAAAGAAAGCGCTGTCCCGAAACCGGTGATAAAAGATGGTTTCGTCCGGATGGGCTACCCAGAACCGAAAATAAGGCAGCCACAGACTTTTAACTGTTCCCATCGGATCAGTAAGCAGAGTCTTCTGATTAAAGTTCAAATGTTCAAAGATCATCGCCGCTTGTTTATCCACATAGGTAAAGCATTCCACGATCAACTGATTCTTACTGTCGAAGTAGCGGTATATCGCTCCGGGAGATATTCCGGCCAAAGCGCTGACATTCTGAACGCGCACACCTTCCAGTCCATACTGCCTCACAGCCTTCATCGTTGCGAAGATGATCCGGTTTTTCGTATCATCCAGGACGTCCACCTCCTTTACCTCTGCGGACAATTTTCATCAAGATATTTGCTCCAAACGGGTTGATTGCCACACTGTCCGTTTCTTCCGTAAGAATTCCGGCAATTTTCTTATATTCCAGTACAGCCGCGCCAAATTTCTTCCCCCGGTTAAACTTCTGGAACTCTATCACGTCTGTAAATAAAGGCTGGTAGGATTTCCCGTCCTTCTCAAGCAAAGGAATCCCCTTTCCTTCTTCCACAGCGATAATATATGTCCCCTCACAGAAATGCGCTGTCAATTCCTCATTGAGCTCTTTCATTTCATCCGATAATACCGGATTTTTATTCTTTCTGAGCTCCTGCGCAAAGTAAAGAGCAGTCAGATGAAGTTCCGGATTTTCTACCCTCGCCTGTCCTTTTGGAACATGCCCGGTATTCTGCCTGCGCACCAGATCACTGAGTTTAAGGACACACTCCCTATCCGCTCCTTTATTCACACAGACCGCATTAACCCCCATTGGGTACAGACTTGTGAAAAATGCCAGACGGCTCTTTTTGTCTACCTTTGCAAGCTGTATGGGATTCTTATTTTCAAGGAGCCATCTGGCTCCCTGATTTGCCTCTTGTCTGCTGAAATAGATAAACACTTCATCATCATAAGTATCCGGATCACAGTATACGAACGGCATGTGTGTACATATTGACATCACTGCAAATATCTCATCATGATTTCTGATCCTGAACATGATCTTTTGAATACCGGATGTCTTTGTTACCGAACTCTCCATCTTACTGATTTGCGCGGTATGCTTCATCTGCTGAATACACGTCGAATCCGCTTCCTTTCAGGATGTCGATCACTCTGGCCGGATCATCGCTCTTAAGTACAGCCGCAGCATCGCTTCCATTTGCAAAGGCATACATATATTCCACATTAACTTCGCCTTCTACGATCTGATGCATTGCTTTGCTGAGTGACCCTGTTGCATGAGGCACGCGAAGCGCAACGACATCTGTGAGCATCGCCGTAATTCCGGTCTCCTTAAGTGCGAAGCGTCCCTTGTGAGGATCGGATACGATCATACGGAGCATTCCGTAATCGGATGTATCCGCCAGACTGAGCGCCACAATATTAATTCCGTTTTCAGACAACACTTTTAATACTTCATCAAGGCGACCTTCCCTGTTTTCCAAAAATACTGACAATTGCTGAATTGTATTACTTACACCCATGGTATACCTCCCTTTTACAATTTCCTGTTATCAATGACACGTTTCGCTTTTCCTTCACTTCTCTGAATTGTCTTAGGCTCTACAAGCTTAACTCTTACGGAAATGCCGAGAGCCTGTTTTAATACTGCTCCGACTTTTGCTTTCAGCTCATCCAGCTTACGGATCTCATCTGAGAAATATTTTTCATCTACTTCTACCATTACTGTAAGTACATCCAGATTATTCTCGCGGTCTACGATCAGCATATAGTGCGGCGCTACTCCTCCGCCCATAGAAAGAAGCGCTGCTTCTACCTGTGTCGGGAATACATTGACTCCACGGATAACCTTCATATCATCCGTACGTCCGGTGAACTTCTGGATCCTCGGAAGTGTTCTTCCGCATTCACACGGTGTATGATCGATACTTGTAAGGTCTTTTGTCCTGTAACGAAGAAGCGGCATGCCTTCTTTTGCAAGTGTTGTAAATACGAGTTCTCCGGTCTCTCCATCCGCGCAAGGAGTCTGATCTGCGGGATTAAGTATTTCCGGATAGAAAAAATCTTCATATACATGAAGGCCTTTATGATGAATACAATCCACCGCAACGCCCGGTCCCGTGATCTCACACAATCCATAGATATCAAAAGTATTGATATTTAAGATATCCTCGATCTTTCTTCTCATCTCATTTGTCCACGGTTCTGCGCCATTGATACTTGCTTTCAACTGCAGGCGGTCTACAATTCCTGCCTCCGCGGCAGCCTCCGCAAGATATAATGCATAGGACGGCGTACATCCGAATGCGGTCGCTCCAAAGTCTTCCATACACATAAGCTGGCGTTTTGTATTGCCTGCAGACATCGGGATCGCCATAGCGCCAAGAGCCTGCGCGCCAAGATCAAGTCCCATACCTCCGGTAAAAAGCCCATACCCGTAACAGACATGGATCCTGTCTGCAGAGGTAAGTCCTGCCATTACAAGACCCCTTGCCACACACTCTCCCCATACGTCAACGTCTTTTTGTGTGTAAGCAGCAAGAGTCAGTTTTCCTGTTGTTCCTGATGTTCCCTGCACTCTGGCAATCTTTTCCTTCGGAACAGCCAGGAGTCCGAACGGATAATGATCTCTCAAATCTTCTTTTGTGGTAAATGGGAGTTTATCAATATCTTCAATTCCTTTAATATCTCCCGGCTGCACTCCCAATTCATCCATTTTTTCTTTGTAAAACGGTACATGCTCATACACGTTCTTTACCTGTTTTACAAGACGTTCGCTCTGGAGCGTATTCATTTCGTCTCTGCTCATGCACTCGATTTTGGGATCTCTGATCTGTTCTTTCCAATCCGCTAATGCTATTTTTGCCATTTTCTTACTCCTTATCGTTCTTATTATTTATGAAACCGGACTACAGCTTATATCCGACTTCAAAAGCCCTTTTATTAATCTCGATCGTTTTCGGCGGTACCGTCTTTTCAATCACTTCATACCACTGTTCCTTCGTGAAATCCATATGCTGTGCCGCAACTCCAAGTACGATCAGATTGAATACCCTTGGATTCCCCAGTTTCTTAGATTCCTCTGTTGCATCTACCGTATAGACCTTATAATCTTTCTTAAGCGATTCGATAATTCCTTCCGGATATTCTGCAGCGCCGATGACCACGGGCATCGGATCGATCCGCCAGTCATTGACGATCAGCGCTCCGTCTTTCTTAAGGAAGTGCGCATATCTTAATGCTTCCAGCCTTTCAAACGCAATGATTACATCAGCCTGTCCCTCTTCTACGATCGGCTCTGCTACTTTCTCGCCATACCGCACAAAAGTCACAACGCTTCCGCCTCTCTGCGCCATACCGTGAACCTCAGAAAGCTTCACATCATATCCGCCAAGCGTAGCCAGCCCGCCCAGAATCCTGCTGGTAAGGAGTGTCCCCTGACCGCCGACTCCAACGATCATAATATTCTTTGCTGCCATTATCTGTCGCCCTCCTTTACCAACTCAATCGCATCAAACTTGCATAAGCTCTCACATAATCCGCATCCGGTGCACATCGTATCATCAATATGGATCGTTCCGTCCGCGTTCTTTGTCATCGCAGGACACCCCGGTTTCATACACATACCGCACCTCTTACACTTATCTTCATGTGTAACATACAACGGCTTCTTCGCCTTGCTTAAAAGTACGCAAGGTGTCTTTGTAATGATCACTGACACTTCGTCTTTTGCAATCTCTTCTTTGATCGTCTTCTCTAAAGTAACGATGTCAAAGGCATTGATCTCAATTACATTCTTTACGCCCATTGCTCTGCAAAGAGCCGGAATATCAATTGCGTATGTCGGATCGCCCTGAAGCGTCTTACCAGTCGCCGCATGATCCTGATGTCCGGTCATTCCGGTTGTTGAGTTATCCAGGATCAGAACCGTTCCTGTTGCCTTGTTATACATCATATTCATCAATGAATTTACACCGGTATGCAAGAATGTAGAATCACCGATGACTGCAACCCAGTTCTTTATGTATTCTTTTCCTTTTGCCTTTTCCATACCATGAAGTGTTGAAATACTGGAACCCATACACATCGTAGTATCAACAACGCTGAGCGGCGCTACCGCTCCCAATGTATAGCAGCCGATGTCTCCCGCCGCATGAAGTTTTAATTTATTCAGTACATAGTAAACGCTCCTGTGCGGACATCCAGGACAAAGAATCGGCGGTCTTCCCGGCGCTTTTGCAGGCTCTTTAATGTCCAGTGTCTCTTTCCCGATCGCTGTACGGATCATATTGGCGCCGTATTCCCCCTGTACGGTAAAAATCTCTTTTCCAATTGCCTTGATTCCCCATGATCTTACCTGTTCCTCGATGACAGGATCAAGCTCCTCTACAATATATAAAGTATCTACCTTGGCCGCAAACTCCTCGATCATCTTCTTCGGAAGCGGATTGACCATACCAAGCTTTAAGACAGAAGCCTCCGGCAGCGCTTCTTTCACATACTGATAAGGAATACCGCTGGTGATCACACCAATCTTAGTATCATTCATCTCTACCTTATTGATCGGCAGTGTATTCGCCGCCTCCGCCAGTTCATGATTCCTCTTCTCGATTTCAACATGGCGGAATTTTGCATTGCCCGGCATCATAACTGTCTTGCGGATATCCTTTACATATTCTTTATCCGGAATATCCTGTCTTTCCTCTAACTCAACAATCCCCTGAGAATGTGCCAGTCTTGTAGTCGTACGGTATACAAACGGACGGTCAAACTCCTCGCTGAGCTCAAAAGCAAGCTTCATAAACTCCTTTGCCTCCGCACTGTCCGAAGGTTCCAACACCGGAAGCTGTGCCGCTCTGGCTACCATTCTTGTATCCTGCTCATTCTGTGAACTGTAAAGTCCCGGATCATCTGCAACTACGATCACGAGTCCTCCGTTTACTCCCATGTAAGAGACACTGTACGCCGGATCCGCCGCAACATTAAATCCGACATGCTTCATACAGGCCATCGCTCTCGTTCCTGCGATTGAGGCGCCAACCGCCACCTCGGTTGCTACCTTTTCATTCGGAGACCACTCACAGTATAGATCATCTTTATATTGAACCAGATATTCACTGATCTCTGTACTCGGCGTTCCCGGATATGCCGCAGACACCTTAACGCCTGCTTCATAAGCGCCTCTGGCAATCGCCTCATTACCGAGCATAATTACTTTCTTTTTTTCTGCCATTCTAAAAGCTCCATCCTTTCGTAAAACTTCCTTTAAGTATATCATAATGCTTTCCCGGTTTAAAGTAATAATAATTATCTTTTTGTATTTGTCTTATGCATTTTATTCTATGTTTTTTACTCTATGCATTCTTTTTACATGCGCATTCCCCTCTTTTGCACAGTGAACATAAAACGGCAACTTCACTTCTCTTTTCTTTCTTCTCATGGTAATTCTTCCTCCAGTGATTAGTAAAATTCTGATTTCAGTATGCCACCAGCTTTTTATCTTCGCAATAGTAGCTTTTCTACCCCTTAAACACAAATACCGGAACCGGCGAAAAATTCCCCCGGTTCCAATATTCATTTACAATCACCGTATATTCTCTCGCCGGAAGCCCCCTTAAAAGCCTCATCAGAGCTTCCTTCTCCGCGAATCCTGTATCTCCTCCGCTGTAGATACACAGACTCATCATCCCGCCATGCTTCAGGATCCGAATCCCCTGCCGTACCGCCTCCACGCTGGTATCCGCTGAGGTGGCGATCTTATGATCTCCACCCGGCAGGTAGCCAAAATTAAAGCAGATAAGATCCGCAGATTCCGCTTCCACATACTGTTTCATATGCTCATGCCCGTCAAGGATCAACTCCACGCGGTTTAACACTCCATTTGCACATAGCAGCTCTCTTGTCTGCGCCAGCGCCTCTTGTTGTATATCAAATGCTAATACTTTCCCCGTCTCTCCCGCCATCTGGCACAGGAACAGTGTATCATTCCCCTTTCCCATCGTTGCATCAATATACACTCCGCCCTCTTTCGCCTGTGAACGCATGATCTCATGACACCAGAATGTAATCTGTGACTGTCTCATATTGCAATTCACACCCCTTCCTTTAATGATGTTTCTTGTTATACAAAAACATCGCAACCGCCATCAGACAGATAATCCCATACCCAAGCCAGCTAAGAGCGTCCGGGAGCTGCCCGAACACAACAAATCCTAACACTGCCGAGAAGATGATCTGTGAATAGTCATATACTGATATCTCTCTCGCCGGAGCATAGCAGTACGCCGCCGTGATCGAGAACTGCCCTCCTGCTGCCGACAGCCCTGCCAAAAGAAGGATCATGATCTGCATCCCTGACATCGGATGATAGTCGAAGACCAGCCACGGCAACGTAACAAGGCAGGAAAAAGTGGAAAAGAAGAACACGATAAAAGGCCCTTTCTCTCCATTCTCCCCCAGTTTCCGAACCATCGTATACGCAGCTCCCGCACAGATCCCACCAAATAGTCCGATGATGGAAGGCAGTAAGTCCATATTGGCAAATGTGGGCTTTACCACAAACATACTTCCGAGAAACGCTCCTGCCACAATGAACGCCTGGGGCGCCGTTACCTTTTCCTTTAATATCAAAAAACTGAATAATACCGCAAAAAACGGAGACATCTTATTTAACATAGATGCATCTGAGAGCACCAGGTGATCTACTGCATAAAAATTACATAAGGTTCCGATTGTTCCAAAGGCAGCTCTCAAAATCAAAGCAAGAAGATTCTCCCTCTTACACCGGAAAGGGATCTTGTTCTTCAGCAGAAGCACACATGCAAAGATCGCCGCCACGAAATTTCTAAAAAAGCTTTTCTGGATCGAGGGCAGATCGCCGGACATCCGCACGAACATATTCATAAGTGCAAAGCAAAATGCCGATAACACGATATACAAGATCCCCTTATACTGTTTTTTGATATTCATATTTCCCCTTCTTTCTATCATCTATTATAAATCAAAAAGAGACAACTGGTTTGACTCAGGGAGATCTCCCAATAATCCGAGCTTCTCCATATAATCAATCACGGTTTTACTCGCCTTCGTTCTCTGCCGGAAATCATCTTTTGACAGATACGGCCCGTCCTTTGCCGCCTCCGCCACAGCCTCCGCCGCCTTCTCTCCCATTCCTTCAATACTGGAAAACGGGGGCATAAGCTTTCCATCCACGATCAAAAACCTGGTGGCCTGCGCGCGGTAGATATCCAGCGGTTCAAATTCCAGACCCCTTGCGTACATCTCCTGTACGATGCGCATATCCTTAAGTGTCGCCTGCTCCTTCTGGGTAAGACTTGCCGAACGACGAGTGTAATCATCAATGTAATGCTGAAGCTTTTCCTTCCCCTGACACATGATCTCGTAGGAAAATGCATCTGCGCGGATCCCGAAATAAGCCCCGTAATATGCCAGCGGATAGTTAATCTTGCAATACGCGATCCTGTATGCCATCATAACATATGCCGCCGCATGGGCTTTCGGAAACATATACTTGATCTTTTCACAGGACCAGATGTACCAGTCCGGTACGCCATGCTTCGTCATATCCTCCTTAAACTGCGGCCACTCCTTACATTTCCCCTTCGCCACCGTACCCTTGCGGACGCATTCCATAATTGTAAAGGACTCCTCACTGTCCATCCCTTTATTGATCAGATAGGTCATGATATCATCGCGGGTACAGATTGCTGTTGAAATCGTTGCCTTTCCGCTGCGGATCAGTTCCTGTGCATTATTCAGCCACACATCCGTTCCGTGGGACAGCCCCGAGATACGTATCAGGTCAGATAAGGACCGGGGCTTAGTATCCACTACCATCTGGATAACAAATTCCGTCCCAAATTCCGGTATTCCAAGGCACCCTACCGGAATTCCGCCGATATCCTCCGGCTTGATCCCAAGAGCCGACGTATCGTGAAACAGTGACATAACCCCCGGATCGTCCAGCGGTATCTTCGTCGCGACAAATTTGTTATCTGTTTCATTATATTCATTATCCATAGCCGGGGAGCTGATATATTCCTCCAGAGTCTTGATCATAGTTGGATCATCATGCCCGAGAATATCAAGCTTTAACAAGTTATGGTCAATAGAATGATAATCAAAATGCGTTGTGATAATATCTGTGTTTACATCATTTGCAGGACGCTGTACCGGAGTAAAGGTGTTGATATCTTCTCCAAGCGGAAGCACGATAATCCCTCCCGGATGCTGTCCGGTGCTTCTCCGGATTCCCGTACATCCCTGAACAATCCTGTCAATCTCACAGTTTCTTTTTCCCTGTCCCCGTTCTTCATAGTAGTTTTTCACATATCCGAATGCAGTCTTATCCGCCAGTGTACCGATAGTCCCGGCTCTATAAGTCTGTCCTGCGCCAAAGATAACCTCTGTATACTTATGAGCATTACTCTGATAATCCCCGGAAAAATTAAGGTCAATATCAGGTTCCTTATTTCCTTTGAATCCCAGGAATGTCTCGAATGGGATGTCAAAACCGTCCTTTACAAGATATTCTCCACATACCGGGCATTTTTTATCCGGCATGTCCCAGCCGCATCCTCCGGCATATGCGCGCACCTCTTCTGATACGAAATCACTGTAATGGCATTTTTTACAATAATAGTGCGGGCTTAACGGATTCACCTCCGTAATTCCCGCCATCGTAGCCACAAAAGAAGAACCTACCGAACCACGGGATCCTACAAGATACCCGTCCTCCACGGATTTCCACACCAGCTTTTGCGCAATAATATACA
>CAZNXL010000017.1:0-15228 GCA_964577075.1 uncultured Dorea sp.
TTATTTGATCCAAAACAGGGCGGGCTGCCGCTTCTTGCTCCGATGAGCCAGATCGCGGGACGTCTCAGTATTCAGGAAGGCGCTAAGTATCTTGAGAAGACCTTTGGCGGAGAAGGCGTTCTCCTTGCAGGTGTACCGGGAACTCCAAAGGCTAACATCGTAATCCTCGGCGGTGGCAACGTAGGAACAAACGCTTGTAAGATCGCTGTTGGCGTAGGCGCTAATGTAACAATTATGGATATCAGTCTTCCAAGACTTGCTTACTTAGACGATATCTTCGGAGCGCGTATCCAGACATTAGTTTCAACAGATGCTAATATTGAAAAGGCAGTAAAGGAAGCTGACCTTGTTATCGGCTGCGTATTGATCCCGGGAAAATCCGCTCCTAAGATCTTCAAGAAGAAATATCTTAAAGAGATGAAGCCGGGCGCTGTATTCGTTGACGTTGCAGTAGACCAGGGCGGATGCGGCGAGACAACCAAGGTTACCTATCATGATGATCCGATCTTCGTTGAAGATGGTGTTGTTCACTACTGTGTAGGTAATATGCCGGGAGCAGTTCCGAGAACATCCACGATCGCTCTTACAAACGCTACGTTAAACTATGGACTTCAGATCGCTAACAAAGGTCTGGAGCAGGCTTGTAAAGATAATGAAGTTATCTACTCCGCTATTAATACTTATGACGGAAAACTCACATGCAAAAACGTTGCTGACAGTTACGAAGGCTATGAGTATGTAGATATCAAAGCTATCGCAAATTAAGACATTTTCCTAACTTAATTCCTTCAAAGTTGCGAGAGGAGCTTACAATTTCGGTTGTAAGCTCCTTTTGATTGTGTTATAGTATACCTATAACACAAAACTGCACAGGAGAAACCAAAGGGAAGAAAAGGGATAAGATGTTTATAGAGATTGACTTTAACAGTGACGAGGCAATATATGTTCAGCTTCAGAACCAGATCATTATGGGAATAGCGATGGACCGGATCAGGGAGGGCGATTCCCTTCCGTCTGTCAGGCAGCTTGCTGATACCGTGGGGATTAATATGCATACGGTGAATAAAGCCTACAGCATACTGAAGCAGGAGGGGTTTATCCATCTTGACAGGAGAAGAGGGGCGGTGATCGCCATCGATACTGATAAGGCTCAGTCGCTTCTCAAGATGAAGGAGCAGCTTCGCGTTGTGCTCGCAAAAGGGTGCTGTAAGAATATCTCCAGACAGGATGTGCATTCTTTAGTAGATGAAATATTTGACGGGTATAGAAAGGAATAGATAGCAGATGAGATATACAGAGCAGGCAGAAGAAGTATTACGGATTGCGAGAGCAACCGCAGAGGAGTTTCAGCATCCTTACGTAGGGACGGAGCATCTGCTGATCGGGCTCCGGAAGAATTATATCGGGGTTGCAGCTCAGATACTGGGGATGAATGGAGTAGAAGAACAGGATATCTTCCGTATTGTGAATGAGCTCGTGTCACCGGCAGGGAACGTTTCTTTGGCTTACGATCCTCAGATCAGTCCAAGACTTGAGTGTATTCTCGAGGAGAGCAGAGAAGAGGCGGCGCGAGAACGGGTGGCGGAGACCGGCACAGAGCATATGCTTCTGGCTCTCCTCAGAGATGTGGATTGTGTGGCCACAAGGATCCTTCTTACATTGAATATCAATCTTCAGAAAGTCCTGATAGATACTTTGACGGTGCTGGGCATCGATCCCAGAGAGTATCAGGAAGAGAGACAGCCGAGCGTACCCGGGAAAAAAGGAGGCATTCTTGAACAGTACGGGACAGATCTGACGGAACAGGCGGAAGAGGGCAAGCTCGATCCGGTCATCGGGAGAGATACAGAGATTGGGAGGCTGATGCAGATACTAAGCAGAAGAACAAAGAACAATCCCTGCCTGATCGGAGAGCCCGGCGTAGGAAAGACGGCAGTGATCGAGGGGCTTGCACAGCGGATCGCGGCAGGTATCGTGCCGGATAGCATGAAAGAGAAAAGAATCTTTACAATGGACTTGTCAGGCATGGTCGCCGGCTCAAAATACAGAGGTGAATTTGAGGAGAGGATGAAAGGTCTTCTCAGAGAAGTAAAGGCTGCAGGCAATGTGATCCTCTTTTTGGATGAGGTTCATACGATCATCGGAGCGGGCGGCGCTGAGGGAGCCATAGATGCATCCAATATCTTAAAGCCCTCTCTGGCACGCGGGGAGATTCAGCTGATCGGGGCGACGACTATTACAGAATACAGGAAATATATAGAAAAAGACGCGGCTCTGGAGAGAAGATTTCAGCCGGTGACAGTGGAGGAGCCGACACAGGAAGAGTGTCTTGCTATCCTCAATGGCTTAAAGGGGAAATATGAAGGCCATCACCATGTAAAGATCACAGACGAGGCGTTGCGAGCGGCTGTATTTTTGTCAGAGCGTTACATCAGTGACCGTTTCCTGCCGGACAAGGCTTTGGACGTGTTGGATGAGACCTGTTCAAAAGTGAGCCTCAGAGGATTCAGGACTCCGGAAAAGGTCTGCGAGCTGGAGGCATTGATCGCAAAGCTTGGAACACAATTAGAGGAAGCCATCCGAAGCGGAGATATGGCACAGGCCGCGAAGATCAATCAGGAGAAAAAAGAAGCCGTTCAGAAGCTCGAACAGACAAAAATACGATCCGACAGGAAAAATTCTGAAAAAGTAATTACTGTCGAGGAAGATGAGATCGCGGATGTTGTATCCCAGTGGACTAAGATTCCGGTGCAGAAATTAAAAGAATCTGAAAGCGCAAGACTTAAAAAGCTTGAGCAGACGCTCCATAAGAGAGTCATTGGACAGAGTGAAGCGGTGTCTGCTGTGGCGAAGGCTGTGAAAAGGGGAAGAGTCGGGTTAAAAGATCCGAAGCGTCCGATCGGTTCCTTCCTGTTTCTGGGGCCTACCGGCGTGGGAAAGACAGAACTTTCAAAGGCTCTCTCAGAGGCGTTATTCGGGAATGAGGAGTCCATGATCCGCGTAGATATGTCAGTGTATATGGAGAAGCACAGCGTCGCGAAGATGATAGGTTCTCCTCCGGGATATATAGGACATGACGATGGCGGACAGCTCAGCGAGCAGGTCAGGAGACATCCATATTCGGTCATCTTATTTGATGAGATTGAGAAAGCTCATCCCGATGTATTCAATATCCTGCTGCAGGTGCTGGATGACGGGCATATTACAGATTCTCAGGGAAGAAAAGTGGATTTCAGGAATACGGTCATCATTATGACATCCAATGCGGGAGCGCAGGCGATCATAGATCCGAAGAAGCTGGGATTTAATGCGAAGGAGGACGCTGCGGACGATTATAAGCGCATGAAAAGTAATGTGTTAAATGAGATCAAACATATTTTCCGCCCGGAATTTTTGAACCGCATCGATGAGATCATTGTATTCCACCCGCTTGGCAGGAGCGAGATGAAAAAGATCGTGGGTCTGATGTGCCGGGACCTGGTTAAGAGGGCAAAGGAGCAGCTGGGCATCCGTCTTACGATCCGCGATTCTGTCAGGGAGCATATTGCCGGGACCGGTGCGGATCCCAAATACGGAGCGCGACCGTTAAGACGGGCCATACAGGATCAGTTGGAGGACAGGCTTGCGGAGGCAGTGCTTTCGGGTGAACTTGAAAGAGATTCTGAAGTGGTTGCGGGCATGTCAAAAAAAGAAATAAAATTTATTCAAAAGGCTACCAGGTAGAAGTATTTTAAGGTATAATATGAGCACTCGGCGAGGTGTGAGCCTTTGGCAAAGAGAAAATGTAGTGGAGGATACCCCAGGAGGAATAATAAGATGGCAGCAGTGAAAGAACTATTAAAGGCGGAAACAGATGGAACTCTTAGCTTCGGTGATTATACGCTGGATAGTAAGATGAAACTTGACGGGTTTGAATTTCAGGGAGATCTTTATAAAGTAAAGACCTTTTCGGAGATTACAAAGCTGGAGAAAAACGGAATGTTCGTGTATGAATCGGTTCCGGGAACCACGGTAGAGAATTTTAAGGCATCTGAAAAAGAAGTATCATTCAGGGTGTCGGGTGAAAAGGACGCTCAGTTCACAGTGGGGCTTGAAGCGGATAGTGATTATGTCGTATATATGGACGATATGAACGTAGGGGATATGTCTACGAACCTGAGTGGCAAGTTAAGCGTCAGCGCCGAACTTGTGCCGGATAAGAATGTAGCGGTTAAGATAATAAAAAAGTAGATAGATAAGCGGAAAGGGCTGCAATTTCGCAGTCCTTTTCTGACAAAGGAGATTGCAGATGACGAAAGCGAAAAAGAGTGTTTTTTTCTGCCAGAATTGCGGGCATGAAGAGAGCAAATGGCTGGGACAGTGCCCGATGTGTAAAGAGTGGAATACATTTGTAGAAGAGAAAGTCACAGCCGCCGGACCGGGTAGTATGAAAGAACGTAGGGAAGCGCAGGTCGTCAGTCTGAATGATGTGTCTACCAGAGAGGATGAAAGAGTGTGTACAGATATGAAAGAACTGGACCGCGTGTTAGGGGGCGGGATCGTACAGGGCTCTTTAATATTAGTGGGCGGCGATCCGGGGATTGGAAAATCAACATTGCTTTTACAAGTGTGTCAGAGGCTTGCAGATATGAACAAAAAAGTATTATATATTTCCGGAGAGGAATCCCTGAAACAGATCAGGCTCCGCGCCAATCGCATGGGAGAGTTTAAGGGTACGCTGTATCTGCTTTGCGAGACGAATCTTGACATTATCAGAAATGTGATCGAGAAACAAAAGCCGGAGATGGTAGTGATTGATTCTATTCAGACGATGTACAATGAGGAGGTGGGCTCGGCGCCCGGAAGCGTATCGCAGGTAAGAGAGTCCACCAATCTACTGATGCAGCTTGCAAAGGGGCGGAATATCACTATATTTATTGTAGGTCATGTGACAAAGGAGGGGACTGTCGCAGGTCCCAGAGTGTTGGAACATATGGTAGATACTGTCCTTTATTTTGAGGGAGACAGGCACGCATCCTACCGGATATTGAGAGGCGTTAAGAACCGGTTCGGCTCTACCAATGAGATTGGTGTGTTTGAGATGCAAAAAAGCGGACTTGTGGAGGTAGAGAATCCATCGGAATTTATGCTAAGCGGAAAGCCTGAGAATGCGTCAGGATCGGTGGTCGTGTGTGCGGTAGAGGGAACCAGACCTATGCTTATGGAGATTCAGGCGCTGGTATGCAGGAGTAATTTCGGGATGCCCAGGAGGACGGCTGCGGGAATTGATTATAACAGAGTAAACCTTTTGATGGCTGTGCTGGAAAAGAGACTTGGTCTTCCGCTGTCTAATTATGACGCGTATGTTAATATCGCGGGGGGAGTCAGGATGAACGAGCCGGCAACGGATCTGGGTGTTGTCATGGCGATTGTCTCCAGTTACAGGAATAAACCAGTGCATGAAGATACGATTGTATTTGGCGAGGTAGGACTCAGCGGTGAAGTGAGGGCAGTCACTATGCCGGAGCAGAGAGTAGCGGAGGCGAAGAAGCTTGGATTTAAGACCTGTATCATACCGGAAGTATCGCGAAAGACCGTGGAAAAGGTTGACGGGATAGAAATCATCGGGGTAAAATCTGTAAATCAGGCGATGAACCTGCTGTGATAATAATATGAAAAAGAACAAAAAGAGAGACCATGCAGGCGGATATGTATAGATCTGCACGATCTCTCTTTTTAGATATATGAGCGAAATTCGTTAAAAGTCGTTCTTCTGCCAGCCGGAATCGATGCGGGCGATCAGCTCTTCAAAGGATTTCAGACCGCTGAGCGTATCATATTCCGTGATGCAGGAGGCTCCGGTAGCGGCGGCGAGCTGCAGGCAGCGTTTTGCCGGATAGCCGCAGACTGCGGCGTACAGGAATGCCGCGATGCTTGTATCACCGGCTCCGGTTCCGGAAAGGATCCGGTCAGGAACAAAGCTCTTTTCAAAGATCTCCAGATGATCCCACTCGCTAAATTGCCGGTCTATCTGGGACATGACATCCGAAGAGGCAGTTCTTAAATACATTCCCCGCGAGCCGCATTTAATAAGTACACATCTGGCGCCCCACCGGATCAGTGTCTCCGCGAGAGGAGCAACATCCTTTTCTATATCGAGAATGGACGTAATATCGTTACCATTCGCCCGTTCATTCCACTCTTGATAAACAGACTTATCCATCATATAACCAAGCTCTTCAATACTTGGCACGAAAAAGTCAACATACGGAAGCAGGTTTTTAATAATCTGTGTCCAGTCCTGTCCGGCAGCTTCTGAACCGTCTTCCACAGATGCCATATCGAGAGAAGTAGTAAGCCCCAGCGCCTTGACTTTCTTCAGGATCTTGACGAGCTCTTTTGATTCGTCTATGTACATACTGCGCATCAGAGGCGGATATCCAAAGTGAAAGTGCCCTGCTCCAGCGATCAGATCATAGTCAAGGTCATCAGAGCAAAAGGTGGCATTGGTCCCCATATGATGAAGGAAGATGCGGTCAATTCCCGGAGGGGCGATTACCATAGTATAAGAGGTACTCTCGTCTTTGGCATGGATCAGATATTCGGCGGCGTCATGTTCTTCAAAAGTACTCTTAATAATATTTCCGAAGGCATCATCTGCGATCTTGCCGAGCAAGATAACATCCGCGCCGAATTTTTTCAGGGCGAGACCGGTATTGGCAACTGCGCCGCCCACGCTTGTAGTTGCGCCGCCGATATTGAGAAGTTTTCCGGGTTTTAAGAGGTCGCCGATATTGGAGGTCTTCTGATTCGGGTAGAATCCGGGGGTGATGTCGATACACAGATGTCCGGCGACAACAATTTTTTTGCTCATCATATGTTAAGTCCATCCTTCCTGCAAGAATATATTTTTTTCGAAAACTATTAAGTATATTGTATGGAAATATTACATAAATTGCAATAGTATAAAATAGTTTTTTAAAATATTTTGGTAAAGTATTTTGATAAAAGTTCTTTTGGTTATAGACATAATGGATTTCCAAAGAGTATAATTAAGATAATGATTGAGTAATGCAAAGGAGGATATGAAGATGCTTGTAACTATGAATAGAGTTCTGGAATATGCAGAGGCCTGCGGCCAGGCGATAGGAGCATTTAATGTATGTACTTTGGAGGGGCTGCAGGCAACCCTTGAGGCTGCTGAGGAGTTAAAGCAGCCGGTGATCATACAATTTGTGGAAGTTCATGAACCATATATTTCTCTGGAAGTGATGGGGCCGATCATGATGATGATGGCGGAGAAGGCGAATGTACCGGTATGCGTTCACCTCGATCACGGCGAAAAGATTGAATATATCAAGAAAGCCCTTGATATGGGATTTACTTCTGTCATGTATGACGGTTCGATGTTAGATTTTGAGAAAAATACAGCAAATACGCGCATGGTCGTAGAACTGGCAGATCAGTATGGCGCATCTGTCGAGGCGGAGCTCGGAGCAATGGGAGCCAACGGCGCCAGCAGCGAAGACCGCTATACCAATCCTGACGAAGCGAAAACCTTTGTGGAGCTTACAGGAATTGATGCCCTCGCATGTTCTTTCGGAACGATACACGGATTATATACTTCAGAACCGAAGCTTGATTTTGAACGTATTTCAGAGATTCGCGAGAAGACAAAAGTTCCGGTAGTAATGCATGGCGGATCCGGAGTCAGCGAGGAGGATTTTAAAGAGTGCATCAGACGTGGAGTAAGGAAGATCAATTATTACACATACGCTGCAAAAGCCGGAGGAATGGCAGTAAAGGCGCAATGCGACGCGGCGGATCAATATGTATACTTCCATGACATATCCGTGTGGGGAAGAGAAGCCATCAAAGCAGATGTAATGGCTGCCATGAAAGTTTTCTCCGGGAAATAATTTTCAAAAAATAATTTAGAAAACAATCATTCGGGGACGTGTTCTTTTGCTATCGTACACGTCCCCGATCCATGATACCCGGCCTCTATTTATTTACTAAGATTTTATCTATACTGACCAGCTTCACGCAGAGAATGAATATATCAACCGCCATTTTAAGCTCCTCTACCGTCGGATAGGAAGGCGCGATACGAATGTTGCTGTCTTTCGGGTCCTTCCCGTAAGGATAGGTTGCTCCTGCCTCTGTCATTACAAGACCGGCTTCTTTTGCTTTTGCCACAATCTTTTTCGCGCATCCTTCCATGGAGTCAAAGGAGATGAAGTAACCTCCCCGCGGTTCCAGCCATGAACCGATTCCAAGCCCTCCAAGTTCTTTTTCCAGAGAGGAAAGGACAATCTCGAACTTCGGACGAAGAATCTCTGCGTGGCGTCTCATATGATTTACCATACCGGAGATATCGCCGAAGAATCTTGCATGTCTTAACTGGTTTACTTTGTCATGTCCGATGGTCTGGATCCGCATCTGCCTGCGAATCTCAGCCAGATTATCATCAGAGGCGGCAATCGCCGCGATACCGGAACCCGGGAAACTGATCTTGGAAGTGGAAGAGAACTTATAGACCATGTTGGCATTGCCCTCTTTTTTACATTCCATTAATATCTCGATCAGATAATCCTGTCTGTCATCGTATAGATGGTGGATGCCGTATGCATTGTCCCAGAAGATACGGAAATCCTCCGCTGCCGGTTTTAATGACGCAAAGCGGTGCACTGTCTCATCGGAGTATGTGATCCCCTGCGGATTAGAATATTTTGGAACGCACCAGATGCCCTTGACGGCAGGATCGGAGCTTACCAGCTCCTCGACAATATCCATATCCGGACCAGTAGGAGTCATAGGCACATTGATCATCTCGATGCCAAAATATTCTGTGATCGCAAAATGCCGGTCATATCCCGGAACCGGGCACAGGAACCTGACCTTATCAAGCCTGCACCAGGGGGTACTTCCAAGAACACCGTGAGTCATGCAGCGCGAGATCGTATCAAACATTACATTCAGACTGGAATTCCCAAAGATTACGATATTGTCTTTCGGAACTTCCATCATATCCGCAAGAAGCTGTTTGGCCTCCCGGATGCCGTCCAATACGCCGTAATTGCGACAATCCACACCCTCCTCGCAGATGAGGTTGGAATCGCTTTTCAATACATCCATCATCTCCATAGAGAGATTAAGCTGTTCCGCAGACGGTTTTCCGCGGGACATATCAAGCTTCAGACCCTTACCTTTTGCTTCTGCAAATTGAGCTTCAAGCTGCGCCTTTAATTCCAACAGTTCCTCTTTTGATAATTCGTTATATGCTGCCACTTTACCATCCTCCGTAATAGTCATGTCCTTAAGTTTAATATTCTACCATATTTTGACGGTTCGTCAAGAATTTCCTGCAAAATATGTGCTAAAAAATGCGTTTTATTTAACTCAAACAAAAAATATGAATTTTTTGATTTTTCTTTATTCAAAAATAGCGTTGGAGAGAAAGGATTATGATATAGAGTTGTTTATAAAAAAATGTATTGATCATAAAATTTAGAGATTGCAGATTCTTATATTCTTCAATATAATGTAAATAGCGAAAACAAAACATATATGATTGATGGAGGTCAAAAAGTGATGAAAAAGAGAATGAGTAGAATTCTATCTGTTCTGTTGATTTCTGTACTGACAGTATCCGCCGCAAAAGTCGCATATGCCGAAGATGCAGCGGAGCCGGTAAGCGATGAAGTTCAGACGGCGGAAGCAGTGGAAGAGACAGACGGCGCGGCGCCGGTGAAAGTCAGTGAAGAAGCGCCGGAGATGCAGGAAGATGTTCAAGAAGCAGGCGAAGCAGAAGTGGAAACATCAGAATTAACGTCCATGGGACAGAGCATGAACATGCTGGATACCGGGGACGTTTCATGGAGTCAAACTGACTGCATTTACCACAGTGGATCCAAATATGGATGTTATCAGGCGATATCTTTAAGCGCAGGAACTGTTCTTGTCACGGTGTCACATAAGGCGGGGACCAATGGCATCTATGTCGGATTATATACTGACCGTACTTTAGAAACATCAGTTTCCACCGGAGAGAAGTTCCTCTCTGCGGGAAGTACAAAGACATACGCTTTTAAGGTACCTGCTTCCGGAAAGTTTTATCTTGGCGTATATTCATATATCGGAGGTACCGATGAGACATACACAGCCAATGTTTCTTACGCGAATCTGAGCGGAGCGGATCGCTCGATTGGGAATAATCAGAATATTTTGGTTGGACAGATAGATGCACAGACAAATTATTTTACGTTTAAGGCATCCTATACAGGATATTTAACTGTTACGCCGGTGACGCAGGAAGCGGCATACAATAAGGTTGCGCTCTGCAATAGCGGGAAAAAAGCCCTGACCGGTGATCTGGCAATGAGATATACTCCTACTTACGGCGTGAAGGCAGGCGCCACGTATTGTATAAGAATCCAGTCAGGTTATAATTCAAGCGGCGGATATGCGTTCAGGGCTTCCAACAAAAAGATTACAGAAAAGAGCGGAAAGACGAAGAAAAAGGCAGTTACGATCAAGAAAAAGAAAACGAAAAAAGGTACCATTACGGCAGGAAGCAAACAGGCGGACTGGTATAAGTTCAAGCTGACAAAGAAGAAGTCAGTGAAAATCACCTTTAAAGGTCGTACAAACGATACGTTAAAAGTAATCGTATATAAAGGCGGAAAGAAGATTGGATCACGTACCTATAGTTACGGGAACAGTTCGATGACATTGAAATCTATTGGCAAATGGTCCAAAGGAACCTATTATATTAAAGTTCAAAGAGCAAATTCCACGTCTTCCGGCTGGTATTCCGTGAAATGGCAATAAGTGAAACAGGTATATCGACATAAACGATTGTACAGATCAAAACAGTAATAATATGGGATATTAAGAATTATAAAGCAGATAAAATTGCGGAGGAATATAATCTCTTAAGACTTTCTGAAAAAAAAGGAAATTCCTTGACAAATCTTTGACCGATGGCTATGATAATCAGTAGTTTATATTAGATGAAAAGGCATTGAAGAAGAGGAGTACGCATTATTGCGCTGACAGAGAGAGTGGTTCACAGGCTGAGAGACGCTTAAGAATGCAAGGTGTGGAAGGTAGCTTCTGAGTCGGATGGCTGAACTTTTTCCGGTTCATATTTGTATGACAGATCGTAAGAAGCCAGGTTATCCCGGAGTCGTTCCCGTTACAGAATAAGAGGAGAGATAATAAAGGTGGTACCGCGATTATATCAGTCGCCCTTTACAGCGTAGAGGGCGATTTTTTTCGCCCTGAAATGTGAAAAAAGTGTGAAATGAGAGTACATATGAGGAATTTAGGAGGTATTTATGAGTCAGAATTTGGAGACAACTTACAATCCGAAAGCGATTGAATCTAAACTTTATGAAAAATGGTGTGAAAATCAGTATTTTCATGCGGAAGTGGACCGTGACAGGAAGCCGTTTACAACGGTAATGCCGCCGCCGAATATCACAGGTAAGCTTCATATGGGTCATGCGCTTGATAATACGCTTCAGGACATTCTGATCCGTTATAAGAGAATGCAGGGGTATAACGCACTGTGGGTTCCGGGTACAGACCATGCGGCAATTTCTACAGAAGTTAAGGTCACGAACCAGTTGAAAGAGGAAGGGATCGATAAAAAAGAACTGGGGCGCGAGAAATTTCTTGAGAGGACCTGGCAGTGGAAGGAAGAGTATGCCGGAACGATCGAGGAACAGCTGAAAAAGCTGGGCGTCTCCTGTGACTGGGACAGAGAACGTTTTACCATGGACGAGGGATGTTCTAAAGCGGTTGAGGAAGTATTTATCAAATTATATGAAGAGGGATATATATACAAGGGGTCGAGGATCATCAACTGGTGTCCGGTATGTAAGACCTCACTGTCTGATGCGGAGGTGGAGCATGAAGAACAGGACGGATATTTCTGGTATATTAAATATCCGATCGTTGGAAGTGATCATTATCTTGAGATAGCAACGACGCGTCCGGAGACGATGCTGGGTGATACTGCCATCGCAGTACATCCGGACGATGAGAGATATCAGGATCTCGTAGGAAAGAAAGCGATCCTTCCGCTGGTAGGAAGAGAGCTTCCGATCATTGCGGATCATTATGTAGATAAAGAGTTCGGAACAGGCGCGGTTAAGATCACACCGGCACATGATCCGAATGACTTTGAGGTTGGGAAGCGTCATAACCTGCCGGAGATCAATATCATGAATGATGACGCTACCATCAATGAAAACGGCGGAAAGTACGCCGGTATGGATCGCTATGAAGCCAGAAAACTTATGGTTGAAGAACTAAAAGAGCAAGGGCTTTTGGTCAGGGTCGTTCCTCACAGTCATAACGTAGGTACCCACGACAGGTGTCACACAACCGTTGAGCCGCTTATAAAACAGCAGTGGTTTGTTAAGATGGAAGAGCTGGCAAAGCCGGCGGTCAGTGCGATCAAAACCGGTGAACTTAAGTTCGTGCCGGAGAGATTTGATAAGATTTATCTGCACTGGCTTGAAAATATCCGCGACTGGTGTATCTCCCGTCAGATCTGGTGGGGGCACAGGATCCCGGCTTATTACTGTGATGAGTGCGGCGAGATGGTTGTAGCAAAAGGAAAACCGGAGACTTGTCCGAAATGCGGCTGCAAGCATATGACGCAGGATGAAGATACGCTGGATACATGGTTTTCTTCCGCCCTTTGGCCATTTTCAGTTTTCGGCTGGCCGGAAAAGACGGAGGATCTTGATTATTTCTATCCGACAGATGTACTCGTAACCGGTTATGATATTATCTTCTTCTGGGTAATCCGTATGGTATTTTCCGGATACGCACACACCGGAAAGTCACCGTTCCATACAGTATTTATCCACGGTCTGGTGAGAGATCCACTGGGAAGGAAGATGAGTAAGTCTTTGGGAAATGGTATTGATCCGCTTGAGATTATCGATCAGTACGGCGCAGATGCGCTTCGTATGACTTTGATCACCGGAAATGCGCCGGGCAATGATATGCGTTTCTATCATGAAAAGGTTGAGGCGAACCGCAATTTTGCGAATAAGGTCTGGAATGCGTCGCGTTTTATCCTTATGAACATGGAAGGAAAAGACATTATGGAGCCTGCGGACACGGACTTTAATCCGGCTGACAGATGGATCATGTCCAGATGTAACCGCGTGGTAAAGGATGTAACAGATAATATGGATAAATTCGAACTTGGAATTGCGCTTTCCAAGATTTACGATTTTATCTGGGATGAATTCTGTGACTGGTATATCGAGCTTGCGAAATATCGTATTTACCATGCAGATGAGGATGCGTCCGGCGTCAATGCGGTACTTTGGACCCTGAGAGAGGTTTTAAAGAAGGCGCTCAAGCTTTTGCACCCGTATATGCCGTTTGTATCTGAAGAGATCTACAGCAAAGTGGCGCCGGAGGAAGAGTCTCTTATGATGTCGCAATGGCCGGTATATGATGAAAAATGGAATGCTCCGGAAGCAGAGGATGTATTAGAGCATTACAAAGAGATTGTCCGCGGCGTGCGTAATGTGCGTGCAGAGATGAACGTACCGAATTCCAGAAAGGCAACCGTGCATGTCGTATGCGAGGATGCAGCTCTGTGTGAGAGCCTGGTCGATCTTCAAGAATCCGCGAAAATGATGGCGGCCGCCAGCGCCTTTTCTGTTCAAAAGGACAAGGCGGGAATTGCCGATGATGCGGTATCTGTCGTGGTTCCTGACGCTACGGTATACGTACCGCTTGAGGAATTGATAGATTTTGAACAGGAGACAGAGCGTCTGACAAAGGAAGAGGCTCGCCTTACAAAAGAGATTGCCCGTGCGTCCGGGATGTTGAATAATGAAAAATTCGTAAGCAAAGCGCCGGAAGCGAAAGTACAGGCGGAAAGGGATAAGCTTGAGACATATAAGCAGATGATGGCTCAGGTTCAGGAGAGACTTGAAGGTTTAAAAGCAAAGCAGTCATAATAAGGGGATATTATGAAAAAAATTCATTTGAAAAAACCGAATGTAAAAACAGCGGTCGGTAAGCTTAAGAATCTGAAAAAAGAAGATATTAAGTTATATTTAAAAAGCAGAAGAAAAAGGCGGGAAAGAATTATCGAGGAGCGGCGTAGCAGCGCCTTTGCCAGGAAGATGAAACCGGTATATGGCGTTATGAACCGTATCTCGCCTGTTTTTCATGCATTACTTGCGTGTCTTATCAACTTTGCCATTGAATCGATCTCAAGGCATTCGGTGATTGAAGCATGGGAGTATCTGACCGGGACGCCGCTGGTGTTTTTCTATAATGCATTTATGATATTTATAACATTTTCCATTGTGTATCTGTTTAAGCGAAGGGTATTTGTGCGCATCATTATCAGCGTACTGTGGATGATGCTTGGAGTTGCCAACGGATATATGCTTCTTAAGCGCGTTACGCCATTTAATGCACAGGATCTGAAAGTTGCGGCGGACGCGGTATCCTTAATTAATAATTACTTTAACAGCTTTGAACTGATCATCGTAGGCGTTGGCATCGTTTCCGTCATCGTTTGGGTAATTTCCATGTGGCGGCGCGGCGGACAGTATGAAGGGAAGGTGCATTATATCCGGGCGGTCATCGGGATCGCGGTCTGCGCTGTATTTTATGTATTTCTTACGAACGCTGCTGTTGATAAGAGGGTCGTATCTACTTATTTCGGGAATATTGCATTTGCATATGAGGATTACGGGCTTCCCTACTGCTTCATGGCCAGTGTCTTCAACACCGGGATTGACGAGCCGAACGATTACAATAAAGAGACGATCGACAGGATCAGCAATGACGGTGAGATCGTGAAGAATGAGACGGGACTTTCAGATGAAGAAAAACCGAATATTATCTTTGTTCAGTTGGAATCCTGGTTTGACGTAAACGAGGCTGAATTTTTCACAACGTCAAAGGATGCCAATCCGAATCTGACAAAAATGTCTCAGGAATACTCTTCCGGATATTTTAAAGTACCATCCGTCGGCGCGGGAACGGCCAATACAGAATTTGAGGTACTTACGGGCATGAACCTCAGGTATTTCGGACCGGGGGAGTATCCGTATAAGACGGTGCTGAAAAGACAGCAGAGCGAGAGCGCCGCTTCGGCGTTAAGCGCTTTGGGATATGGTACGCATGCTCTTCACAATAATGGAGGAAATTTTTATAGCAGGGCGAAAGTATTTGACAATATCGGTTTCGATT
>CAZNXL010000018.1:0-14959 GCA_964577075.1 uncultured Dorea sp.
CCTTAAAATCAAGGTTTTGGAACTAAAAATGGGTAGTAGATTTGACACTACCAATAAAAGAATCGAGGTATAGATTATGAAAAAAAGAGTAGTGGTTGCATTGGGACACCGGGCGTTAGGAATCAATCTGCCAAAGCAGATGGAAGCGGTAAAAAAGACAGCAAAAGTGATTGCTGACTTAATTGAGGACGGATATCAAGTGGCAATTACTCACAGTAATGCTCCGCAGGTAGGCATGATTCATACCGCTATGAACGAATTTGGAAAAGTCCATGAAGATTATACGGCGGCTCCGATGTCTGTCTGTTCTGCAATGAGTCAGGGATATATCGGCTATGACCTTCAGAATGCAATCCGTGAGGAATTGCTGAATCGAGGCATCTACAGAACCGTAAGTACGATTCTCACGCAGGTGATCGTAGATCCGTATGATGAGGCATTTTATACGCCGACGAAGATTCTCGGACGTTATATGAATGCTGAAGAAGCCAATGAAGAGAGAAAAAAAGGCAACTATGTAGTAGAAGAACCGGGAAAAGGATACCGCCGCATTGTGTCTGCTCCGAATCCTGTCAGCATTGTTGAGATTGATGCTGTCCGGGCGCTTCTCGATGCAGATCAGGTGGTAATTGCGTGTGGAGGAGGCGGCATACCTGTACTTCAGCAGGACAACCATCTGAAAGGCGCCAGCGCCGTAATAGAGAAAGATCTGGTTGCAGGGAAGATGGCAGAGGAAGTGAATGCCGATGAGCTGATCATCCTGACGAGTGTTGAGAAGGTTAAGATCAATCTGGGACGCCCGGAAGAATCCGCCCTCGGAGAGATTTCTGTCGAGGAAGCGAAGCGGTATATGGAAGAAGGGCATTTCGGAGAGTATAATATGCTTCCCAAGTTAAGTGCGTCAGTTGAATTTATCGATAAAAGAGAGGGAAGAAGGGCATTGATCACGTCCTTTGACTGCCTGAAAGACGCGCTGAAGGGGAAGACCGGCACCTGGGTAAGATAGAAGGTTAAGCAGTGGAGAATAATTTAGAAAAAACAGGGAATTCTAACTAAAAAGGATAAGGAGGGATTTCCATGACAGCAAATGTAGAAGAGGGATGCATTTCCTGCGGCGCATGTGTTGCGAATTGCCCCGAAGTGTTTCGCTTTGATGACGACGGACTTGCAGAGGCTTATAAGGAAGTTGCGCCGGAGTATGAGAAAGCAGTCATTGAAGCGAGGGATGCCTGCCCGGTTTCAGTTATTAATATTGAAGAATAGCAAAAAAGAAAGATTCGCATATACTATGATCAGAATAGTGTATGCGAATTTTTAATTGTCATGCATACGGGGGAACGTGTCCTACGGAGGTAAATATGAGGCTTTGTGAGTTAGAAGACAAGGAAGTTATTAATACCTGTGACTGCAGAAAGCTGGGTTATATAACAGACCTGATCATTGATGAATGCAAGGGATGTATTGAGGCGATCATTGTCCCGAGAACAGGAAAGTTCTGCGGAATATTTAATGATAAACCGGAGTATATCATTCCGTTTCAGTGCATACAGAGGATCGGACCGGATATTATATTGGTGGAAATTCATGACGAAAAATAGGAAATGTTTGACTTCTTATTTTCCAAAAGATATACTGATATATATTGAAAGCGAAAGGATGAAAACGAGATGAAATGTCCATATTGCAGCAATCCGGATACGAGAGTCATAGATTCCAGACCGGCAGAAGACGGAACTTCTATAAGGAGACGCCGCTCGTGCGATGCGTGCGGAAAGCGTTTTACAACATATGAGAAGGTTGAAACGATTCCGTTAATTATTATAAAAAAGGATAATAACCGGGAACAGTATAGCCGTAGAAAGATTGAGAATGGCGTACTGAGAGCGTGTTATAAACGACCGGTTTCGGCAAAGGAGATTGAGCAGGTTGTAGACAGGATCGAGATAAAGGTGTTCAGTTTAGAGGAAAAAGAGATTCCGAGCAGTGTGATCGGGGAGCTTGTTATGGACGAGCTGAAAGACCTGGATGAAGTTGCTTATGTTCGTTTTGCATCGGTATACAGAGAATTTAAGGATGTCAATACATTTATGGACGAGCTGAAAAAGATTCTTAAATAATAAGTTTTAGATAGATTGGGTGATGGATGATATATGAGAACATATAAGTTGACGATTTCTTATGATGGGAGCAGATATCAGGGGTGGCAGCGTCAGGCAACGACGGACAACACTATTCAGTTCGTGTTGGAGTACAGTATAGGCAAACTGGTAGGATATCGCGTACAGGTGGATGGCTCCGGAAGAACGGATGCCGGAGTTCACGCTCGCGGTCAGGTCGCAAGTGTAAAGTTAGCGAAAGCATATGATGTGGAGGAGTTTAAGGAAGCGTTGAACCGTTATCTGCCCGAAGACATCCGGATCGTAGAGATAGAGATGGTGAAAAACGGGTTCCATGCGCGCAAAAGCGCTAAGGGAAAGAAGTATGAATATTATATAGACTGCAGAGAAAAGCCGGATGTATTTTCGAGAAGATATTGCTATCATTATCCTCACAAATTGGATATTGAAGCTATGCGCGATGCGGTACCGTATCTTGTCGGGGTGAAGAATTTTATCAGTTTTACAGATGATACGGATTGTAAAGATCCTGTGCGTAAGATTATGAATATCAAGATCGTAAGCAGTGGAGATAAGGTAAGGATTACCTATTACGGGACAGGCTTTTTATATCATATGGTGCGAATCCTTACCGGAACGCTTCTTGAGATCGGAACAGGGAAGAGAGATGCTTCTATGCTTCCGGTCATTATAGCGGCGGAGGATCGCAGCCTTGCAGGATTTCTTGCTCCGGCGAGAGGATTGTTCTTACGAAAGGTGTATTATTAAGATGAGGTTTATATCGTGGAATGTGAATGGCATTCGAGCATGTGTACAGAAGGGTTTTTTAGATTATTTTAAAGAGGCGGATGCAGATATTTTTTGTATTCAGGAGTCTAAGATGCAGAAAGGTCAGCTTGAACTGGATACACCGGGATATTATCAATATTGGAATTATGCAGTGAGAAAGGGTTACTCCGGAACTGCAATATTTACGAAAAAGGAACCATTGTCAGTCAGTTACGGAATGGGGATAGAGGAGCATGATCAGGAAGGACGGATTATCACTCTTGAGTTCGATAAGTTTTATCTCGTGACAGTCTATACTCCGAATTCACAGAATGAGCTGGCAAGACTTCCTTACCGCATGAAGTGGGAAGATGATTTTCTTGTCTGCCTGAAGAGGTTGGAGCAAAGTAAGCCGGTAGTATTTTGCGGGGATCTGAATGTGGCGCACAAAGAGATCGACCTTAAGAATCCGAAGACGAACCGGAGGAACGCGGGATTCACCGATGAAGAGAGGGAAAAGTTTTCACAGTTATTGGAAGCCGGATTTATTGATACGTTCCGCTATTTTTATCCGGATCAGGAAGGGATCTATTCCTGGTGGTCATACAGATTCAGTGCAAGGGCTAAGAATGCGGGGTGGCGGATTGATTATTTCTGTGTATCGGAATCGCTGGAAGATTATCTGAAAGATGCCAGGATACACACGGAGGTCATGGGGTCGGATCATTGTCCGGTAGAATTGGAGATAGAATTATAAGAGAGAGCGGGAATCAACGCGGGATGTTCTCGGTTAGAGGACATCCCGGTATTTTTGTCAGGTATATTTTTCCTTATATCCTATAATATAAGTCCTCGTTTTCTGCTCCGTTATGTCATTATTTTTCATTTTTTATCTGTCTGCCATTCACGTCCATGTGATAATTATCTTTATATATCAATTCTGAGACAGGCACGATCTCATATCCTTTGTCCTGAAGTCCTGTGATCAGCGAATCGAGCGCCTCGGCGGTGTATTTGGCTCCATTATGGCAGAGAATGATCGAACCGTTTCCCAGATGCTTGTGGTTTAGTACTGTGCCGATCATATTGTCAACCCCGTAATCCTTCCAGTCTAAACTGTCAACATCCCACTGGATTGTGTAGTATCCGTTTTCTTTTGCATTCAATACTACCTTGTCATCATAGTCTCCATATGGAGGCCTGAACAGCTGCATCTCTACTCCGGTAAGCTCCTTCACTTTATTATGTACTGTCATCAGCTCTTTCTTCTTCTCTTCGTCTGACAACTGCGACATGTTCTTATGGTTTTCACTATGATTTCCCAGATCATGACCTGCCTTTTGGATTGCTTTTACGTCATCGGGATAACTCTCCACCCAGCCTCCGGTCATAAAAAATGTAACATGTATCTTATGCTTTTTTAATATATCCAATATTTTCTGTGTATCATCATTTCCCCATGCCGCGTCGAATGAAAGCGCAACCTTTTTCTCGTCTGTTCCCACACAGTAGATCGGAAGTTCTCTTCCATTCACATTGCTGGACACGGGCACAAATCCGGATACATACTTAAATGATCCCGCCAAGGCAATTGCAAATGTCAATGCCACAACCGCATATTTCGTCCATCGTTTTTTTCTGTCTTCTTTCATATACATAAAACCCCGGAATCTATACTGTCACTTTTAGTATATGTTCTGAGGTTTTGTCTCACGTCATTTTTATATTTTATTTTGTCTTAACTTTTTTTGCCCTGGACCATGCGGAGTAGTATTTCTTACCATCAACCGTTTTATAAGTTCTCACCCTGACATAATATGTTTTTTTCTTTTTAAGCTTTGTAATGGACGTACTTGTAGTCCTGGTTTTCTTAATGGTCTTAGTCTTCGCACTCTTAAAATTCTTATTGGCAGAATATTGGATCTGATATCCTGTTGTCTGTGTCGACTGTTTTTTCCACTTTATATTGAACCCCTTTGTTTTCCCGGTAAGTTTGTATATGCCGGTTCCTTTTGGATTAATCTTAAAGGTCAACTTTACCGTTCCGGTATATCGGCTCCCTTTCCCGGTAATCGTAATTTTCGCCGTTCCTACTTTCACATTATTGGAATAAGAGACATAATAATCCGTTCCGTTTTCCAACGTATGAGAAAGATTGTTCACAGTAACTTTCGGTTTTTTTGCTTTTTTATTATAAGTATAGCTTGTGGCGGACAAAGAAACCGCAAGATCTTCGACATCCGCTTTTACAATAGAAAAACTGATCTTTCCTTTTCCTTCGATATTCTTTCCTGACCCTTCTACTATAATCGTTGCCTCTCCTACCTCTACGTTATCGTAATATGCGACGCTATACTCGGTTCCCTGTTTCAGGACTTTTCCATTAAGAAGAAGACTGATGTCAGGACAAATTGCGGCTCCCGTATAAGGAATGCTTTTTGAAGAAATCCTATATCTAAATGCGCTTGATGAGATCTTTGCTTTGTTGATTGTAAATTCTCTCGTTATACTGCCGCAGTATTCATTCAATCCGGACACAACAACCTTTGCTGTCCCGGCGTTGACATTATTGTAATAAGCGAGTGTATAATCCTCATCTCTGACAAGGACGGTATCTCCCAGCGCTACCGACACATCCGGTGTTATCCTTTTGCCTGAGTAATCCGCTTCCAGAAAGCTGAGCTCTACGGCTGTATCCGCGTCTTCCGCCCCGATATCAGTCCTCTCTTGCCCCTGGTACCAGTATTCCACCGCCTTTGCAGCATTAATTGAGCCATGGCTTCCGCTTTGCTCAGCTCTTCCATCAGAAGCGCTGCTCGCTATCTCCCCGGCCGTGCTCTCAATAGCAGATACCACCTGTTGAACAGTAAGCTCCGGTTCGGCTGCCCACAAAAGCGCACAGATCCCTGACACGATGGGAGCCGCCATAGAGGTTCCGCTCATCCATGCATAAGAATTATCTTCTGAAGCATACGTAGATGGAATGCTGCTCCCCGGGGCGCTGATATCTTTTGCGGAATTATAATCCGACCAGACGCAGTTATTCCCGTCACTATCAAGCGCTGTTACTGAAAGACAGGCGTCAAAATCCGATGGGTACATTGGAGATGTAAATGCAGTATCTTTATTATTTCCATTCCCTCCTGCGCAGACACATAAGATCCCATAGTTTTCTCTTAGATTCTCAATCTCGTCTTCTATCAACAGGTCGACATCATCTGTTCCTGATGAATAATAGCCGGCGCTGATATTAATGATCCGAAGATTTTCTATCTTTTCTGCGTCAACCAGGTCCGTACAATATTCCATCCCCCGCAAGAGCGTTTCTGTCGTCATTCCGTCTCCGTTATTATCGCATAATTTAATCGGAAGCAAATGCGCATTATAGGATGTTCCCGCTATCCCTTTCCCATTATTAGCTTTCGCCGCGATCAATCCGCTGACATGCGTTCCGTGTCCTTCAGGATCTCCGTTATTTGGCGCAGATGTTGATGTCAATTGCCTGTTATAATACGCATCATATGCATAGTCTTCCAGCAGGTTCTCCTTCAAATCCTCGTGAGTCATGCGGCAGCCGGTGTCAAGTACCGCCACAGTCACATTTCCCTCACACGTTACTTTCTCCCACGCATCCAAAACATACGTATTTTTCAGATAGTACGCATTCTTATACGTGTCATTAATCGAAGCGGAAGCAGCCGCAACGGTCTCGTCCATGAGTTCATATACGTAATTGGGCTGGGCGTAGCTTATATTCTCGTCCTTTACTGCTTCTTCTATGGCTTCATCGAGCGTTAGCTCTTCCGGAATTTCCGCTGTAACGATAGTCCCCTGCTCATCACTTAACGCGGCAACCTCTTCCTTCACGCGAATATCCAGATCCGACAGCGTCTCTTCCGCCGCCTCCTGGATATTTTCAGATTTTTTTTCTGAGACTCCCGCATCATCATAAACGATGATGATCTCGTTCTCCACTACATGATCTGACGTCCGCGCATTCTGCGCGGTATTTTTGACAGCGGTTTCCTGCTCTTGCGTCTCTTCCGCGGATGATGCGTTTACCCATTCCGCCGGTGTTATGATAAGAGACAGGGAAACCACCGACACTAATATTCTGCGAATATTATCTCTGATTTTTCTCATCTTGTATTCTCCGTATTCTCTATTTTGTTGTCAACTTCCTGGATGATTCTGTTATCATGAATTATTTAACTGTCATTCTGCTTTGATTTATGATAAAATAAGAAATAATACATGACAGAATAGTAAGATAAAAAGATTAAATATACATTAAAGGATGGGAACTTATGAAAAGCGAAAGAAAACATTCTAAAAACCGGATTCTGTTTTTCCTCCTCGCCATATGCGCGATCTGGGTCTTGCTCCTCGTATTGGGCACAGGCGCGGAGGCTGCCTCTAAAACAGTAAAGTATAAAGGGAAAACCATTGCAAAATATAATAAAGCCGGACAGATGGTGCTGGTTCCATCAAAAAACGCCACTACAAATTATAAAAACCTGAACCGTCTCATGTCGGGCAATAAGAAAAAAACGATCGTGATTCCTAAAAATTCAAAGATAAAATTGAATGGCGTACTGAAACCGGGGAATAATACAACGATTATTGCAACCGGCGCAAAGATTATCGGAAAGAAAAAGAGTAATATTATCTTTGCCGCACCGAACAAGAAGCTTAAGAATCTGTCAATTATCGGCGGAACATGGCGAAGCGCAGATAAAAAAGGACGAACCGGGAGCTTATTTGCATTTTCCTACGTCACAAATCTTACCATAGACGGCATCGATTGCAACGCTAATTACAAGGGACACGCGATCGAAGTGATCGCATGTAAGAATGTCACGATTCAGAATTCCACAGTCTCCGCTATAGGATCGAATCCTTCCAAATGCCTGGAAGAGCAGATCCAGATTGATCTTGCCACCAAAAAAACGGCTCCCAGGATTGCGGAGTATGGTAAAAAATACGTGAAAGGTCAGACCTGTGAGAATGTGTATCTTCTCAACAATAAAGTTACCGGGGCCCGCGCGGTCGGCGTTAACTGGACAGACTCGGAAAATGGAAAATGGAGAAACAAGTTCCATAAAAATATTGTTATTAAAGGCAATACTCTTACAGGTACTACTTCAGAAGCGTTGGCTTATTTCAACGTGATCGGCGGTGAGATTAGCGGCAATACAATTACGACCAATGCCACTCGCACAGATGGGAACTCGTCTTATACGATAGGTATCCATGTGGCAATCTTCGGGCAGGCTCCCGATACTATGTCCGCCTCGGTATTGACAATTTCCAATAATAAAGTATGGGGAAACCGCAATGGTATCCATTTCAAAGCCTACTTTAACAGTAATGAGACGAAATGTCTGTCGCAGTTGGGTACCGTGAATGTAAGCGGAAATACAGTATATTGTAAACAGGGTACGAAAAAGGCGATTGTACAGGTCAAAAAAAGCTGTAAGCAACTGACACAATCAAACAATCAATTATATGTCTGGAAATAGCTGGAGTTCCCATAAAAGCTCAGCCAGGGGAAATCATGGGAACAATATCTATCAAAATGTTGCAGAAATATGGGAGAGAGCAAAAATGGACAGCAGAGTATCCGTAATCAGCATTATCATAAAAGAGGAAGAAGCCGCAGGAGCAGTCAATGATCTGCTTCATGAATTCCGGCAATATATTGTAGGACGAATGGGAATTCCCTATCGGGAAAGAGATATCTCCATTATCAGTGTCGTTCTCGATGCCCCCGGTGACGCAACCAGCTCCCTGTCCGGCAAGCTGGGAATGATCGAAGGCGTCAGCGCAAAAACCTTAACAGCGAAGATGTGTTAGGGGAGGACGCCCAGGCCGGAGACGCGTCCGACGGTCCGGCGTCCTTTATAAATACAAAAATTTTCCTTATTTCGTATAAAGCTTCACCAGTTCCATCATTACATCCACGCTCTTATCCATGCCTTCGACTGTAATGTGTTCGTATGGTCCGTGGTATGCGTGCCCGCCTGTCCCGAGGTTCGGACATGGGAGCCCTTTGAAGCTTAACTGGCATCCGTCTGTGCCTCCGCGGATCGGGATGACAAGCGGTGTCACGTCAGCAGCTTCGCATGCCGCCTGTGCATTGTCGACGAGGTGCATACAGCCTGTGATGATCTCCGCCATGTTCTTGTACTGATCTGTGATCGTCAGAGTAACAGTTCCCTCCCCCCATTTTTCATTCATGTCTTTTTCAATCAGACGAAGAGTATTCTTGCGCGATTCAAAGAAGTTCCTGTCGTGATCACGGACAATATAGTTAAGTTGTGCAGCCGCACATTCTCCGGACATACTTACTAAGTGATAGAAACCTTCATATCCTTCGGTTCCGCGAGGAGTCTCAAAGCCCGGAAGCATGCTGTTGATCTCCATTGCAACAAGAGAAGCGTTGATCATAGTGTCTTTGGAGGAACCCGGGTGTACATTGAATCCTTTAATATCAAAACATGCTTTGCATGCGTTAAAGTTCTCGTACTGAATCTCGCCTTCTGTGTCCCCATCCATTGTATAGGCATAATCAGCGCCGAACTCTTCTACGTTAAAGTGAGCTGCGCCTGTTCCAATCTCCTCATCCGGTGTGAATGCTATACACAGTTTCCCGTGCGGAATATTTTCAGCCTGAATTCGTTCGATCATAGTTAAGATCTCAGCGATACCTGCCTTATCGTCTGCACCGAGCACGGTAGTTCCATCGCTTGTGATCAAAGTACGGCCTTTTAAGCTTTTAAGATGCGGAAATGTCTCAGGATCTAAGATCAGCCCGCTGTTTCCAATCTCCATCGCTTCGCCGCTGTAATCCTCTGTGATCACAGGTACGATATCATGGCCACAGAAATCGGATACCGTATCCATATGTGCGATAAAACCAATGGCAGGCTTACCTTCGTATCCTTCCGTTGCAGGAAGATTACCATAGAGGTAACACTGTTCATCGAGATGTACATCCTTAAGTCCTGACTCCTTCATCTCTTCTTCCAGGATCTTCCCCAGATCAAACTGGCACTCTGAGGACGGTACGGTCTCGCTGTTCTCATCGCTTGGCGTACGTATGACAACGTACTTTAAAAGTCTTTCATAAGCTTTCATCAGTTCATTCCCCTTTTCTTTTTGTGCGGCAGTCACTATATTTATATAAGAATGCCATCGCTATATCTTCTACGGTATAATATAACATATTTATTGAGGATTGACGAGATGATAGTAAAATTTCTTTTTCTATGTTATACTTATATGCGAATAATATTTTGGAGGCGTGGTGGAATGAAGTTAATCAAGTTGTTAGAGCGTTTACAATATGAAGTCGTACAGGGAAGTGATGACATTGCTGTATCAGAATTGATCCATGATTCCCGCAGGGTATGTGAGGGAAGTGTGTTTGTATGTATCAGCGGCGCAGTGTCTGACGGTCATACCTATATAGAGGATGCTGCGGCAAAAGGAGCGGCGGCAGTTGTTGTGGAAAAGGATGTAAAGGCGCCGGAGAAGCTTACGGTGATCAGGGTTGAAGATACCCGCTATGCCCTGGCTCTGATGTCAGCCGCGTACTTTGGGTATCCGGCCGGGAAGCTTAAAGTGATCGGTATTACCGGAACAAAAGGAAAGACAACAACAACTTATATGGTAAAGTCTATCCTTGAAGACGCGGGACATAAGGTGGGGCTTATCGGAACCATTGAGGCTATCATCGGAGATAAGGTGGTTCCGGCGGACAATACAACTCCGGAATCTTATACGATACATCAGTATTTCTCTCAGATGGTCGAGGCCGGATGTGACAGCGTGGTCATGGAGGTATCCTCTCAGGGACTCATGCTCCACAGAACGGCGGGGATTCCGTTTGAAATTGGTATTTTTACGAATCTTGGCGAGGATCATATCGGCCCCAATGAGCATAAAGATTTTGAAGATTATAAGCGCTGCAAAGGATTGCTTTTCAGGCAGTGCAGGATTGGGATCGCCAATGCAGATGATCCGTGGTATGAAGATGTATTTCGCGGAGCAACCTGTAAGACAGAGACTTTTGGAATTTCCGAGAGAGCTGATCTTCGCGCGCGTAAGATTGAGCATATCTCAAGGCCGGGATATTTAGGCGTGAAATACGAGGTGAGCGGCCTTATGAACTTTGACGTTGAGATCGATATTCCGGGAGAGTTCAGCGTCTATAACTCACTGACGGCAATTGCAGTGTGCCGGCATTTTGGTGTTCCTGTGGAAGATATAAAGGCAGCGCTTAAGGTTGCCAGGGTAAAGGGACGGATCGAGATGGTAAAGGTTTCTGATGAATTTACGCTTATGATTGATTATGCGCACAATGCCATGGCATTGGAGAGCCTTCTCCATACACTCCGGGACTATGATCCGGGACGCATCGTATCTGTGTTCGGATGCGGCGGCAATCGTTCCAGAACAAGGCGGTATGAGATGGGAGAGGTGTCCGGAAAGCTTGCAGACTTTACGATTATCACTTCGGATAATCCGAGATTTGAGGAGCCGCAGGACATTATCAATGATATTATTACCGGAATAAAGAAGACAGATGGAAAATATATTGATATCTGTGACCGGAAAGAAGCGATCAAGTACGCGATCCGGCACGGACAGCCGGGAGACGTTATTGTGATCGCCGGAAAGGGTCATGAGACTTATCAGGAGATCAAGGGCGTGAAGTATGATATGGATGACCGCGTACTGATTCAGGAGTCATTGAAAGAAATAGCAGAAGGAAGATAAGAAGATATACAGATGTACGCAGATATTATTATTGATATTACTCATGAAAAGCTTGACAGAGTATTCCAGTACAGGATTCCCCACGAGTTAGAGGGGGAGCTTTCTGTTGGAACAGAAGTTGTTGTTCCTTTTGGAAAAGGGAACCGGGAGAGGCGCGGCTATGTGGTAGCATTTTCCGAAAAAGCAGAATATGAGCCTGATAAGATAAAATCCGTGATCAAAAAGGCCGAAAAAAGTGTCGCTATTGAGTCTAAGCTGGTGGCGCTGGCGGCATGGATCAGGGAGCAGTACGGCGGAACGATGATCCAGTCTTTAAGGACTGTGCTTCCGATCAAGAAAAAAGAGCGGATTCTGACAAAGAGGAAAGTAAGACTCCTTCTAAGTGAAGAAGAGGGAAAAGAAAAATTAGATTTCTATCTTCATAAGAATCAAAAAGCCCGTGCCCGCCTGTTGGCAGGTCTGTTGGATCAGCCGGTACAGGATTACGGACTGGTTGTAAAAAAGCTTAATGTAACGCTTCCTGTCATCCGATCTTTAGAGGAGCAGGGAGTGCTTTTGCTGGAATCCGAAGAAGCCTTCCGAAGTCCGATTCACTATAAGCAGCAGTATCAGGAGAAAATTGAGTTTAATGATGAACAAAAGCGGGCAATCGAATCTTTCTGGGGGGATTACAGCGCAGGGATCAGAAGAAGCTATCTGCTCTACGGGATCACCGGCAGCGGCAAGACGGAGGTCTATATGGAGATGATCCGGCGCGTGATTCGTGGAGGAAAGCAGGCAATCGTGCTGATACCGGAGATTGCTCTTACTTATCAGACGGCGCTCAGGTTTTATGGGAAATTTGGAAACAGGGTATCTATTTTAAATTCCCGAATGTCGGCGGGAGAGCGGTCTGACCAGATGGAGAGAGTGAAGCGGGGAGAGATAGATGTTATGATCGGGCCCCGTTCGGCTCTGTTTACTCCATTTTCTGATCTTGGATTGATCATTGTGGATGAAGAGCATGAATCTACCTATAAAAGCGAACAGATTCCAAGATACCATGCGAGGGAGACGGCCATCGCCAGAGGGCAGATGGAAGGAGCCAGCGTGGTGCTTGGCTCGGCAACGCCATCTCTGGAAGCTTTCTACCGCTGCAAGACGGGGCAGAGCGTTTTGCTGGAATTAAGAAGCAGGGCTACAAGACAGACGCTCCCAGAAGTATATACGGTGGACATGAGGGAAGAATTAAGAAATGGGAACCGTTCGATCCTAAGTGATCGGTTAAAACATTTAATTGAAGAGAGATTGCAGAAAAAGCAGCAGACGATGCTGTTTTTGAACCGCCGCGGATATGCCGGATTCGTTTCTTGCAGGTCTTGCGGATATGTAGTAAAATGTCCTCATTGCGATGTATCACTATCGTCTCATAAGGGTGGGAAGCTTGTATGCCATTATTGCGGGTATGAGGAGAATGCCGTGAAGACATGTCCGTCCTGCGGTTCCGGATTCATCGGAGGCTTCAAAGCAGGAACGCAGCAGATTGAAGAGATCGTAAAGCGTGAATTTCCGACGGCTGGGGTTCTTCGGATGGATATGGACACGACGAAGAATAAAGACGGACATGAAAAAATATTGTCTGCATTTGCCAATGGCGAGGCGGATATATTAGTCGGGACACAGATGATCGTCAAAGGACATGATTTTGCGAATGTAACTCTGGTTGGGATTCTGGCGGCGGATATGTCTTTGTATTCCAATGATTACCGGGCGGGGGAGAAGACGTTCCAGCTTCTTACGCAGGCGGCCGGACGGGCCGGACGGGGGAGTGAAAAAGGAGAGGTCGTCATTCAGACTTACAGTCCGGAACATTACAGCATTGAGGCTGCGGCAAGACAGGATTATGAGAGCTTCTATGAAGAGGAGATGCGTTACAGGGAAATTATGTCTTATCCGCCGGTCAGCAGTCTGCTTGCAGTACTGATGACGGGGAGAGATGAAAAATATCTGGAATTGGCGGCAGGATATCTGAAAGAATTTGCCGCGCACGCAGATAAGGGAAATAAGCTTGAACTTATAGGTCCGGCAGCGCCTTATGTCGGCAAGGTGAATGATGAGTACCGGAAGGTTTTATATGTCAAATGTGAAGAAAAAGATTATCTGATCGAGATGAGAGACCTGTTGGAACAGTATATTGAGATCAACAGGGGATTTGACAGTATCAGGATTCAATTTGATTATAATCCTGTGGGGATATTTTAAAATGACAAGGAGAAGATAAAATGGCCATAAGAAAGATCCGTGAAATCGGGGATGAAGTATTAACGAAACATTGTAAAGAAGTGACCAGGATGACACTTCGCACAAAGGTATTGATCCATGATATGCTGGACACGATGTATGAAGCTATGGGGGTAGGTCTTGCGGCGCCGCAGGTAGGCATCTTAAAAAGAATTGTGGTGATCGATGTAGGAGAAGGCCCTGTCGTGCTTGTGAATCCCGAGATCATAGAGACAGAGGGTGAGCAGACCGGAGAAGAAGGCTGCCTTAGCGTGCCGGGTAAATACGGGATCGTAACCAGACCGAATTATGTTAAGGTAAAGGCTCTGAATGAGGAGATGGAAGAGATCGTTCTGGAGGGCGAGGGACTTCTTGCCCGCGCATTCTGCCATGAGGTCGCGCATCTGGAGGGGCAGCTTTATGTAGAGCTGGCGGAAGGCGGGATCCACGACGTAGAACCGACGGAGGATTAGTATATGAAAGTAATATTTATGGGAACCCCGGATTTTTCCGTGGGGACATTGAATGCCCTTGTTGAAGCCGGACATGAAGTGGTTCTTGCGGTGACGCAGCCGGATAAACCAAAGGGAAGAGGCAAAAGGATGCAGTTTACTCCTGTGAAGGAGGCAGCCATTTCACAGGGTATTCCGGTTTTTCAGCCGAAGAGGATAAGAACACCTGAGTGCGCGGGTGAATTAAAAAAATATAATGCGGATATTATCGTAGTTATCGCGTTCGGGCAGATCCTTCCGAAAGAGATCCTTGAGATGACGCCTTACGGGTGTGTGAATGTTCATGCTTCCCTGCTTCCCAAATACCGGGGAGCGGCGCCGATCCAGTGGGCGGTTATTAACGGAGAAAAGGTCTCCGGCGTCACAACGATGCAGATGGATGAAGGTCTGGATACGGGAGATATGCTTCTTAAGACGGAGATGGTTCTGGATGAAAAGGAGACGGGGGAGAGCCTTCATGATAAGCTTGCCGAAGCAGGGGCTAAGCTTTGTGTGGAGACATTACAGAAGCTTGAAGAG
>CAZNXL010000019.1:0-14053 GCA_964577075.1 uncultured Dorea sp.
TGCCTCTTCCTTCGCCGGCTTCACCTCGCGTCCGCAGTCAGGACATTTGCCGTCAACTAACTGGGATTCCGTCCAGAAAGACTCACACGGCGTACAGTAAAGTCCCTCGTAGGAACCTTTGTAGATATCCCCCTGCTCGTACAGCTTCCTGAAGATCTTCTGCACCTGCTTTTCGTGGTCTTCATACGTAGTACGGATAAATTTGTCATAGGAAGAGTTCATCATATCCCAGATTTCCTTCACCTCTCCCGCCACTTTATCTACATATTCCTTCGGCGTAACTCCGGCTTCCTGCGCCTTCAGCTCGATCTTCTGTCCGTGCTCATCAGTTCCCGTCTGGAAAAACACATCATACCCCTGACTCCTTTTGTATCTGGCGATCGCATCCGCCAGAACGATCTCGTAAGTGTTGCCAATGTGCGGCTTGCCCGATGTGTAAGCGATCGCCGTAGTCATATAGAACTTTTTCTCCTCCATGTTACCTCTCCTTTTCTTTATAAAACATAAACATTTTGCAGGGAAATTACAATCTGCGCACGTTCTTCGCCCCTGTGTTTACATAATTTATTTCGTATGTAAAACCGTAGCACATGAACCCTAAGGCTGTCAAGCAGCGTTTTGCATATTATAAACCTGTTATATAATTCCTGTTTTCTCTTTCCTGCTTCTTTTCCTCTTTCGCATGTCTCGCCATTTTCCTGCATATAGTATAGAAAAAATATTCAGAGGATTGCTATGTCTGTATCCAAAAAACGTTCTGCGGTCATTGCCGCTTCCTTTCTCGCAGCGCTGCTTATCACTGCCGCTGCCATATGCCTTTTTAACCGGGATGAAAACCATGATTTTGAAAAGTACACTTACGACCTTTTCTGCCGGGAGGTCTCCGGCAATACGATCTCTCTTCATTATACCCTGAAAAACCCCTCCGCCTACGGAATCACGGATGCGCCGGTTTCCCCTGGCTCCTACTGTACCGATACGGCCTCTGCCTGTGCCGCCCTCGAAAATGCCATCGTAGTTCTTAAGTCCTATGACCGGAACAGATTATCAGAAGAAAACCGCTTAACCTATGATGTTCTTAACGATTACTATGCGAATGCGCTGGCGCTCGCCCCGTACGCTCTCTACGAGGAGCCCCTTTCTCCATTCACCGGAACCCAGTCGCAGCTTCCGGTGGTCTTGTCGGAATATCATTTTTACAATACATCTGATATTGATACCTATCTGGAGCTACTCACAAAAGTTCCCGAATATCTTCAGTCCGTCCTTGAATTTGAAAATGTTCGCGCAAAAGCCGGGCTGTTCATGTCCGAAGATGCATTGGACGAACTCACGGAAGAATGTATCGCATTTACCGGACTGGGGACGGACAATTATCTGTACACTTCATTTGAAGAACGGCTGGATAGTCTTAAAAAGGACGTATCCTCGCAAGACACGTCATCCGACCAGAATCTTTCACCTGACAGGAAGCTTTCATCTGACCAGTGCAAAAAATATATCAAAAAGAACAAAAAATACATAAAAGAATACATTTTCCCTGCTTATAAGAATCTGGCTGACGGACTAAAATCGCTCCGTGGAAAGTGTCGCTCATCAGGCGCTCCAAACGGGCTTTGCCATCTTCCCAATGGGAAGCGATATTACGAGCTGCTCGCCGCCAGGGAGACCGGATCTTCCAGGAGCATTCCGAAACTTCAGGAACTTGCGAGACGGCAGATTGTGAAAGATCTGAGTGATATGCACGCCGCACTTGCTAAGCGGGGAATACAGGATTCTTCTGAAAATACGGACTCTGCCTTATCTGATTTATTTGCCTTACAGGGAACGCGTCTTGAGGATTCTAATCCGGTATCCATCCTTGCTTCGCTGGAGAATAAGATGAAGGGTGACTTTCCTGAATCGCCTGCCGTCGATGTACAGGTGAAATATGTGCAAAAATCCCTCGAAGAATACTTAAGTCCGGCATTTTACATGATTCCCGCTCTGGATAATACAGAAAATAACGTGATCTATATCAATGCCGGACATATTCCGGATGACCTGTCTCTATTCACCACACTGGCTCACGAAGGCTATCCCGGACACCTTTATCAAAATGTTTATTATATGAATCAATCTCCCGACCCTGTCCGGTGTCTGCTGGACTACGGCGGTTACACGGAAGGCTGGGCAACATACAGCGAAATGTTAAGCTACTATTACGCCCCTGTGAAAAAAGAAGACGCAACCATTATGCAAAAAAACTCCTCTGTCCTTTTAGGGCTTTACGCTCTGGCGGATATGGGAATCCATTATGACGGCTGGACACTTGCCGAGACGATCGATTTCTTCTCCGGTTACGGCATCAGCGATTCCGCCGCGATCGGCGAAATCTACCGGCTGATTGCCGCCGATCCGGCAAATTATCTCAAATATTATATCGGTTATCTGGAATTTCTGGAGTTAAAAAAATATGCGATAGAAAAATGGGGGGATGATTTCTCGCAGAAACGTTTCCACCGGACCGTGCTGGAAACCGGACCGGCGCCGTTTACGATCCTGCGGGAGCAGATGTAGGATAGAATGCTCACATCGCCCCGGCTAATATCGTGCTGGCAGCCAGCCCGACAAACGTCGCAAGCAAAGCTCCCGGCAAAGTATACCGTGTTTTCGTCACTTTCGCAGCCACAAAGTAAACGCTCATTGTATAAAAAACTGTCTCTGTACAAGCCATGCTGATAGATGCTGCCAGCCCTATATAGGAATCTGTCCCATATTCCTTATAAACATCTAAGAGAAGTCCTGTCGCCGCTGAAGAAGAAAACATCCTGACCACGGTCAGCGGAACCAATTCTCCGGGAAAGCCAATGGATTCCGAAAAAAGTCCCATTATACCCGACAGATGATCCAAAAATCCCGAAGCCCTGAGAATCCCTACCGCCACCATAAGTCCGATCAGCGTGGGCATAATCTTAATTACTGTAAGAAAACCGCTCTTTGCCCCTTTAATAAAAGTGTCATAAACATCCACTTTTTGGAAAACCCCATAACTTACAATGCTAAAGATGACAAGAGGAACTATGAGATCCGTAATATCCATCAATAATTTCATGAGAACGCCTCGTTTCTGATATCATAATATTTATTTCCAGTATATGACATGAGGATGCATTTTATTTTAATTGAAAATTTCCCGCAAAACTTCTATACTACATAGTAGTATTATTATGAAGCGGTGATTTATCATGAAGCATTTACCAACACAGACCAGGGATTTCGGTCAGGGAAGCATATCGGTTAATATACTGAGTCTTGCAATCCCTATGACTTTTGCCCAGCTTATTAACGTACTGTATAATATCGTGGATCGCATCTATATCGGACACATCCCGCACACCTCCACACAGGCGCTCACGGGGATCGGACTGACTCTGCCGGTCATTACTGTTATCACAGCGTTTGCCAACCTTTTTGGTATGGGCGGCGCGCCTCTTTTTTCTATGGCGCGGGGTGCAAAGGAAGAAAATCGGGCCGAGCAGATCATGGGCAATTCTTTTGCCATGCTCCTCTTATCCGGGATTCTCCTTGCAGCTCTGTGCTACATATTGAAAAAACCTCTTTTATATCTTTTTGGCGCCAGCGACATGACATTTCCTTATGCAAATGCTTATATTTCGTTATATCTTCCGGGAACGCTTTTCGTAATGATCAGCCTTGGCATGAACAACTTCATCAACGCGCAGGGGTTCGGTGTGACCGGTATGCTTACAGTGGCTATAGGCGCAGTACTCAATCTCATTCTTGACCCGCTGTTTATCTTCGTGTTCCGCCTTGGAGTCCGGGGCGCTGCATTGGCGACGATCATTTCTCAGGGGATCTCTGCCTGCTGGGTTTTACGTTTTCTGACAGGCAGAAATGCATTAATAAAATTGTCTGTCAGATCCATGTCTCTATCTTTTCCTCTCATAAAGGAAATTACGGCGCTTGGATTATCCGGCTTTGTGATGTCCGTCACGAATGGTTCGGTGCAGATCATATGTAACGCCACTCTGCAAAATTATGGCGGCGACCTTTATGTGGGCATTATGACAGTCATTAATTCTGTCCGGGAGATCATCACTCTCCCGCTCACGGGACTTACCAACGGCGCACAGCCTGTGATGAGCTTTAATTATGGCGCCAGAAAATATGACCGGGTAAAATCCTCCATAACCTTTACCACCGTGTGTTCCGTTCTGTTCACTCTGGCCATATGGGCGCTGCTCTTCTTTTTCCCGCGCTATTTCATCCGTCCGTTCACCAGCGAGCCTGCGCTTCTGGAATCCGGAACGCCGGCTTTGCATTTGTATTTTTTCGGAATCTTTATGATGGCATTGCAATTTTCGGGGCAGTCTACATTTGTCGCCCTCGGCCGTTCAAAGCAGGCGGTGTTTTTCTCGCTGTTCCGAAAAGTGATCATCGTGATCCCTCTCACCCTGTGGCTTCCAACCGTTGCCGGACTGGGAACCAACGGCGTCTTTCTCGCAGAACCGGTGTCCAACTTCGTTGGCGGCGCCGCCTGCTTCACTACCATGCTGTTGACCGTGTGGAGAAAGATGGAAAAAGAACAATAGAATAACACAAAAGTGTTACGGCGCTGCCTGCCTGCATATCATGAACTAACACCACAAAAAAAGGAGAGCTTCACACATGCTAAACTACTTATGGGCTGGCATGATCCTGGTCGGCATTATCTTTGCCGCCTTCACGGGCCGGATGCCGGATATTACGAATGCAGCGCTGGATTCTTCCAAAGAAGCCGTCACCTTGTGCATTACGATGATGGGAATCCTGTCTTTCTGGGTGGGACTTATGGAAATTGCGTCCAAGGCAGGCATCATCGAAAGCGCTTCTAAAAAAATCCAGCCTCTGATCCGCTTTCTTTTTCCTGATCTTCCTTCCGGGCACCCCGCGCAGACCTATATCGCTGCAAATATGATCGCCAACGTCCTGGGTCTCGGCTGGGCGGCCACTCCGGCGGGACTGAAAGCCATGGACGCACTTGGAAAACTGGAGGAGGACAGACGGAGCGGGCATCTCCCGGGACCAGTGCGAAAAAGGGGAATCGCAAGCAATGAAATGTGTACCTTTCTTGTACTGAATATCTCCTCCCTCCAATTGATCCCCGTCAATGTCATCGCCTACCGCAGCCAGTACGGCAGCGTCAATCCCGCGGCAATTGCGGGAGCAGGGATGATAGCGACGGCGGCAAGTACGGGAGCGGCAATTCTCTTTTGCAAACTCATCGCTCCCGCTTCAAAGCGATAAAGTTCTGAATCTCTGAAGGTACTGTATTGAGGGATCTCAGTTTTCTGCAAATACAGTGCCTTTTTTAATATTTTCACTATTTTTGCTGTTTTTACTCTATTTTTCTCAAATTTCAGTTATTATGCTATTGACAATTTTCTTCAAAATGATATAATATAGTAAGTCGATGGCGCACTGATGCAACGTGGGCCATCGTTTTTCATTTATCCATCAAACTCAATCTTAAAGGAGGCATGAATATGTGGGGACATATTTTCGATCTTGACAATCCGCTGATAGGCGCGGAAAACACCTGGCTGCTTTGGGCCATCGCTATATTAGGCGCCACCATTGCAATCTACCTGGAACAAAAGTACCAATGGGCGGCAAAATTAACGGGCGCGATCATTGCTCTTATTATTGCCATGCTGCTGTCAAACTTTGGTATCATCCCAATGGATGCACCCGTGTGGGACGCAGTTTGGGATTACGTTGTACCTCTGGCTCTGCCGCTTCTGTTATTGCAGTGTGATATCAGAAAGATCGGTCGGGAATCCGGACGGATCCTGGTCGTATTCCTGATCGGTTCCGTTGGAACCATGTGCGGCGCCCTTATCGGCTATGCCGCGCTGCACAATGTAATTCCTGAACTTAGCGGGCTTGCCGGAGCATACACCGGTACCTATATCGGCGGAAGCGTGAACTTTGCCGCTCTGAACTCCGCCTTTGGCGTATCCGGTGAGATGGTATCTGCAGGCGTTGTCGCTGATAACTTGTTAATGGTATTATATTTCTTCCTGCTGATCGCAATGCCTTCTATGGCATTCTTCCGCAAACACTACACGCATCCGCATGTAGATGAGGTTGAATCTGTCGGTACTACCGGAGATCAGACGCAGGCCGCAGCATTCTGGGGAAGAAAAGAAATCTCCTTACAGGATATCGCTTTTGCCGCTGCCACCACATTTACGATCACTGCGGTATCCCATACGATCGCGAATGCACTGGGCGCTGTAATTCCGACATCCAACGTAATATTATCCATCCTTAACACTTTACTTGGCAATCAGTACCTGTGGATCACAACGATCAGTATGATCTGTGCTACAGCGAAGCCCGGATTCTTTGGCGAGATCAAGGGAAGTCAGGAATTAGGTACCTTCTTTATCTACATCTTCTTCTTCGTGATCGCTGTTCCGGCTTCCGTACCGTTGATCATTATGAACTCTCCGCTGCTTCTCCTGTTCGCGGCTATCGTAGTTCTGACAAATATGATATTCAGTTTTGTTGGCGGAAAACTTTTGAAATTCGACCTTGAAGACATTATCCTTGCTTCTAACGCTAACATCGGCGGGCCGACGACAGCCGTTGCCATGGCAATTTCAAAAGGCTGGACCAAGCTGATCGGTCCTACTCTTCTGATCGGTACCCTGGGCTATGTTGTCGGAACGTACGCCGGATTAATTGTAGGAACCATCTTAGGATTATAATAGAATCGGCTAATTTAACATGCAACTGTATAAAGGTGGCGGAATTCAAAGGGGCGGTGTATACCGCCTCTTTTTGTTGCCAGGCATACAATAAAGAGTTGTTTCTTTCGGATAAATCAAGCGAAAAGGAGGTTATCGTATGAATTTTGACGCACATTGTGACATTTGGACACATCTCACCCACTGTTATCTCGCCGGAGAACATGACAATTTCCGCAGATATCATTACGACCGTCTGAAGAAGGGTGAGATCGAGGGCGGGATTTTTGTAATCTGGAATGATCCGCCTTTCGATGAAAATCCCCTTGCGCGAACACGGCAGATGCAGGCTGCCATCACTCAGGAAGAGCCTGAATGCGCAGATATCCTGACCATTGCCCGATCCTCAAGCGATATGGAAAATGCCCGTAAAGCCGGAAAAATGTATGCGTTTATCGGACATGAAGGATTAAAAAGCATCGGCGAGGACTTAGACCTGATCGATGATTTCTACAGCTTCGGCGCCCGCCACGCAAGTCTGACCTGGAATGAAGAGAATCTCCTGGCGACCGGAGCGCGCGGTAATCCGGAACGCGGGCTCACCGAGACAGGAAAACGTGCGGTAAAAAAAATCCAGGATCTTGGTATGATCTTAGACGTATCCCACTTAAATGACGCCTCTTTCTGGGATCTGATCCGCGCCGCCACAGGTCCGGTAGTCGCCACACATTCCAATTCCCGCGCTCTCTGTAATCAGTCCCGCAACCTCACAGACGACCAGCTGAAGGAACTGGCTGCGACGGGGGGAATGGCCGGACTCAATTCCTTCAACGAGTTTGTTCACCCGGAAGAGGACAAACAGACTGTAGAAAATCTTGTGAAACATCTCATTCACATGGCGGACGTTATGGGGATCGACCACGTTGGATTCGGGTTTGACTTCTCTGAGTTTCTGTGCGCCGATACGCTAAGCTCTTTCAGCAGTCAGTCTGTTCCGTACACGGTCGGTCTTGAAGACGCGTCCTGCGTACCCAACGTCATCCGTGAAATGGAGCGGGTTGGCTTTACTCAGGATGAGATAGACAAGATCGCATACAAGAACTGGCATAGAATCATAAAAGAAATCATAAAATAGATGTTTTAAAAAAATTCGGTTTCCCCTTGCTTTTTTTTACATAGCGGGTATAATATGAATATATACTTCATATAGTTTTTAAAACTACATGTCGTTATTGTTATATATTACGCTATGTATTTAAGGAGGGGATTTGTATGTCAGAGACAATCAAACACCGTGTAAAAGATCCCGGAAGCGCAATTACCCATTTTATCGGAATGCTCATGGCGATCTTCGCGGCAGTTCCGCTGATCATCAAGGCTGCACGCGAACCCGGCCGCATCTATCTGATTTCCATCATCATATATGCGGCAAGCCTGATCTTATTATATGCGGCAAGCACAACTTATCATACTTTTGACAAGTCGGAAAAGATCAATACGATCCTGAAAAAGATCGATCATATGATGATCAGCGTATTGATCGCCGGAAGCTACACTCCCATCTGCCTTCTCGTACTGGGCGGCATGCGGGGGATCGTCCTTCTGGTTATCGTATGGAGCTTTGCTATCGTCGGTATCCTCATCAAAGCATTTTGGGTATACTGTCCCAAATGGGTATCTTCCGTGCTTTATATCGGCATGGGCTGGACCTGTGTTCTCGCATTTACACAGCTTCTCAATTCCATGTCCGCCGCCGCCTTTCTCTGGCTTCTTGCGGGAGGTATCATCTATACCGCAGGCGGCGTCATATACGCGCTAAAGCTCCCGATCTTTAATCTCAGGCATGAGAACTTCGGAAGCCACGAGATCTTCCACCTCTTCGTAATGGCTGGAAGCGCTTGTCATTTCATCGTGATGTACGCATTTGTACTGTAAAAAAATACGAGGCTTTATGCAGATCAGGACGTAACATTTTAAAAAATGTTACGTCCTGATCTGTCGCACATTTCCAGCTCTGCCGCCAGCAGAAGCCTGCCGCACTCCATGCTGTCTTTCTCATCCAGCCCGATGATCTCATTGATTCTCGTAAGCCGCGGCAGCAAGGTATTCCTGTGTACTTTGAGTTTGCTCGCTGTATCTGCGACATTTCGGTTCATTCTGAGATACCAGTACAGGGTTTCATACAAGTCTCTGCCTTTTTCGCTGTCTTCCTTTTTTAGAAGTTCCAGTTCCTCCACATATATCCTGCTCTGACCCATCTTTTTTCGGATAAACATCACAGCCAGTTCATGATAGTATTGCTCGGTCAGATAAAGATTCTCTCCGGGATTTTTATCTCTGGCTATTTTCAGGACGCGGTATTGCAGCTCTTTATTCGCCTCCCTGCTTGCTTTATCACGAAATCCATTTCCGATCAGCAGTTTTTCTTCTTTATCCTGCATATACTTTTTACAGATCTCGATTAATCTGTTCCGGTCTTTTTCTCCTTTCATGTTTGACAGAAAGATACTTTTGTCATTCTGCTTTATTATTTTCCCCGAAATTTCCTTATCTTCAGACAAGATAACTAATAAGTCCTTAACCACTCCCCATTCCGTCGCTATCATCCACAGAAAATCCGGCTCTTCCTTCCTGACTTCACCCTTTCCATTCTCCGACGAACCTGTTTGGGCCTGCTTTTTCATCGAATAACTCTGCGCAAGAATATCCGTCAGCTTCGATACCTTCGCGGTCTCTTCTTCCTCCCGGACGACCGCGGTCACCTTTCCGGTACCATCAGGGAAATCTCTCTCCACTTTGTATGCTTCTTTGATAACCTTCAGGGATATATTTTCTTCCGACCTGATCTCTACCCCTTCTTCCGCGTCATAGATCCATATTGGTATCCTCGTATACTCCTGTATTTCTTTCAAAATTTCCTGCATAGAGTTACCGTTTGTTATCCCCGACAGGACAATTTTATAGCACGAATTAATATCCCACTTTTCCTGTCCCCTTTCTACGGAGATCATCTCGATAAACGCCGTAAGTCTGGTGGCTATCTGCCCCACATCTGCAGGAGAATAATCCGTATCAATGGCTATGTACGGAAGATGCTTTTCCTTATTGACGAACTTGCGGATATACACGGATTCTGCACCCGTGGCGTGACACCCGGTGAGGATCATCTCGACAACGCCATCTACGTGATATTCGTCGATGATCCGTCCTAAAAGCTCTATCCTGCTGTCGTTCGGAGTCATAATAGAGCACCCGGTTTTAAGATATCTTTTCGCTATCGCCCCGTAGATATCTTCCTGCTCCTCGTCAACCATCTGATCTAACGTCTTAACTCCGCTGCAATTTTCTACTGCGACAACCACGCCTCCGTTTTTTTCTATCTCATGGATGACCTTTAAACTGTCCCCTCCGATCGGGCATCCTGTCACCAGTATCCTCGGCCGGCGCTTAAGCATCTTTCCCTGCCTGTATTCTTCCAAAATCTTCTCGCGTATCGCATCTACTACTTCAGGCGTATGTGCAAAATCGAAGCGGTATTTCGAACCGGTTATGATCTTCTGGATATCCGCTCCGAGGACGGGCGCCGGTTCCAGCTTCATGACCTCGCATAAGTCCCGAAGAGCTTTCCGGATCCGGTTATTTAAATGCACTGCGGCGCGGATCATTTCTTCCGTAATAATAACATGGAAAAATTCCTCAAAATACTCTTTTGCCGCTATAATTTCTTTTTTCCAGAATTCCAGACTCTTCCCGGACTGACTGTTCGGCAGCTCCATTACGTAGACAGGCTTAAATTCCGCCATTAACTCATACATTTTCTTCTTCCCGTCGCAGGTAGTCTCCCCTATGACCAGATCGGAAAAATAAAAAAAAGGGCATTTGTCCTCAAGTGCGAATCCATAACTGGACTTGACAAGCGGACATATACTCTTCGGCAATTCCCGCTCTGCAGACGCAACTGTTTCATTTGCAAAGGAGCAAAGTCCTACGGGGATTGCCCCTACTGCCATCGCAAGCTCTGTGGGGAAATATGCGCAGTACATTCCAACCACTGCGGTTCCCCTGTCTTTATACTCTTTTATCTCCAAAAACGCTTTCTGTCTCTGTTCGCCAAATTCTTCAAATATCTCCGGCAATTCCTGAACTAATTTCATCCACTCTTCCTCTATCTCGAAATATCATACATCATCATAAATGCTAACAATTCTCTCGAAATCTCATTATCGTTAATATCCTTATGAATGCAATCCCTGATCTGCCTTAATCTATAGGCGAGAGTATTTCTGTGAATATGCATTTTTTCCGCTGTTCTCTTAACATTATTCTCACAAAGCAGGTAGTTTTTCAGAGTGTCATATAACTCTGTATGGTTCCTTCTGTCCTCCTCGATCAACCGCAATACAGAGTAGTCAACAAGTCCGGCTTCCTTAATCAAAGGGGCGGCATACCTATAGATCCCGGACAGATACCACTCTTTTTCTCTTCTCACTTTTTCCTGTATCTGTAAAGTCTCTACCTGAGATATGCTTTCAAGGAGCATCCGCTTTGAATGACAGCACCCTATCTCGGAAAATGCCTCACTCACACAACACTCTAACTTTGTATCTATTAACTTCTCATAGATTTCATCTGTATTATCTAATCTGTAATAAACCGCCGTCACCGACTGTTCATCTTCATACACAACGCAATAACTCCACACTCCGGTTATCTTTAACAGTTCCCTGCCCGTCTGTCCATCCGTCTTTGGAAACAGCGCTGCGACATATTTCCCCGCATATAAATCCTTTAGTTCCTGAACATCCTTCTTATCCCCTGTCAGCAGAGTCCGTCCGAGAATACATTCCCTGAAAGACTGATTCATAATAATCTTTTTCTGCTTTTCCTCATAAAAAGTCCCGCATGTCTGCGCCAAAAGCTCACCCAGCTTCTCAAAAAAAGTCCCATCCTTTGCATCACAAAAAGTCAGGACCACATATCCCAGTCTTTCTTTCTTCGGACACACCGCAAAGATGCGCCTTAACTTCTTGTCTGTTGCTCTATCCGGGCAATATCTTTGATAATCTTCTAAAACAACATATCCTTCCTTTACCGAACGCAGGTCTTTTTCTTCATCATCACATGCGCATGCCAGTATCTCCCCTGTTTTCAGCACAAAAAATACGCCTGCACGCGTGTAATCATTTACCTTTTCCGCAATATGATCCACTCCTGTATTTTCAAGCATGGATTCAAATATAAATTTATAACAGACATCAATATCAAACATAACCATACGCTCCCATATAGTTATTATTTCTTACATATTTTTGCCTGTCAAATAGAAAAATCCGACTTTCCCGTTTTATTTATTATTTTTTTCAATAGCTAGGGCAAGAATTATATTTGACTGTCTTTTTTGCGTAAGCTAGTATAAAAATATACTATACAAAGGAGCATTTTATAAAATGAAAGAAGCGTATCTTATATTCGACCTTGGCACCGGAAATTCGCGTATAGCGCTCATTTCTCCCGATGGAGAGATCCTCGCCATAAAATCCTTTGAAAATACATACTATCAGGATTCCGACTCCCATTTTGCCAAATACTTTATTCCTGATGAATGGCTGGACAGATTCATAAATACTGCCGGCTTTTTAATATCCGAACATCCTCAATATGAAATCATTGCCATAACGGCCACAAGCGCGCGCGAAGGCATTGTTCTTATTGATCGTTCAGGCAAAGCCTTTTTAGGTCTTCCCAACATTGACAAACGGGGGCTCACTCAGACACAGTATCAGAAGGATTCAAAAAAAGTGTATCAGATCACCGGGCATTGGCTGGACCCTCTGTTTTCTGCGCTAAAGCTTACCGCTTACCGCGAGACATATCCGGACAAATACAACCAGATCGCCTCCTTCACAAGCCTTAGCGAATGGATCGGTTATGAACTGACCGGACACATCGGTATTACGCCTTCCCATGCATGTGAGACTCAGTTATTTGACACTAACGCTTACAGATGGTCCGACTGGCTTTGTTCGCTGTTCTCAATTGATAGAAAACTTTTACCAGAGCTTTATCCCTCCGGTTCAAGACTTGGTTCGCTGAAAAAACGTTTCCTGAAGCCTTTCAACGCCGGAGAGGAAACTCCTTTCATATTGTCCGGCGCCGACACTCAGACCGCTGTCTGCGGAGTGAATGCTGATCCTGCGGATGTCGTTATCGTCTCCGGAACAACCTCGCCTATTGTATCTCTGCTTGACGCCCCGCTGTATGACGAAGAGGAACGCTGCTGGCTGGACTGCACCCTGGACGGTAAGTGGATGATTGAAACCAATGCCGGAACCACCGGATTAAATTATCAGACCTGTCGAAATACTTTTCTCTCCGATACCAGCTACGAAGAAATTGAAAAGATCGCCGCTAGCCGGAGTGATTTTAACTGTATAGCCTCCTTCGGCACAAAATTGTTCTCAGAAAAGCTCTCGATCCGTCAGGGAGGATTTCTTACAAGCGCGCCATTTTCTCCGCAGCTGGACCGTTTCGATCTTGCGAGGGCGATCCTTGCCGATATAGCCTGTGGTATTGCGCTGCATTATGAACATCTGTGCCATATCCGGCCACATCAAAAGCCCTGTATCCTTGGCTGTGGCGGCGGTTTTCAATCCCGTCTGCTCGGACAATGGACTGCTGACCTGACGCAGAAGGAGATCATTCTTCCCCAGAACTATGAACAGGCATCTTTAGCCGGATGCCTGCACATATGCAATCACGCTCTTCATAATCCTGCCTGCGCTTCCGGCCCTTCGGCAGTCATAACTGCGAAAGAAAATCCTGAGCTTCAAAACTACTATAAAAAATGGATGGATTTTCGGAAAATACAGTTATCTATGGATGCGTTTTAAATGAATCCTCCAGTGGTTCAAATACCAGTTCCTTGGACAGATTACGCTTAACAAGACAATTTTCAAATTCTCTCCGGGCGATATCTTTCTCAACCTCTTCTGGAACTCCCTTGATCTCTATTTTGTGCCTGAGATACATTTTATGATCGTCATGATAATCCAATGCGACAGTGATCTTAATCTGTTCGTATTGGATATTTTCTCTTTCACATATTTTCCTTGTACCGGCGTTCAGGCATGCTGCATACCCTGCTTCGATAAAATCATGCGGTCCAAACTCCCGGCCTTCGCCGCCGTATGCTTTCGGATTGTCACATTCGATCGTTACCTGCCCGTTACTCAGTACAGAATGATATTTTTCTTTTCTGTCTACACATGTTACCATAATTATAATCCACCTTTCTGCGAAAGGCACCGATGGGGTTA
>CAZNXL010000020.1:0-13946 GCA_964577075.1 uncultured Dorea sp.
GTAGTAACTGCCTGGACACGCGGATCAGCTTATTGATCGTCTCAACCATGTGCACCGGAATACGGATCGTTCTGGCCTGATCTGCGATCGCTCTTGTGATTGCCTGACGAATCCACCATGTTGCATAAGTACTGAATTTAAATCCTTTTTGATAATCAAATTTTTCTACTGCCTTGATAAGCCCTAAGTTTCCCTCCTGGATCAAATCAAGGAAAAGCATACCGCGACCAACGTAGCGCTTTGCAATACTGACAACAAGTCTTAAGTTCGCTTCCGCAAGACGTTTCTTAGCATCCTCATCACCTTCCGCCATACGTTTTGCCAGCTCAATCTCTTCTTCTGCCGATAAGAGAGGCACTTTACCGATCTCCTTCAGATACATCCTGACCGGATCTTCAATACTGATCCCCTCCGGCACAGACAGGTCGATCTTCTCGACATCTGTATCCTCTTCCTCACTGATATCAATGTCCACATCATCGACATCATCGATATCTCCACTGATACGGAGTACATCGATATTCTGAGACTCCAGATAGTCATATACCTTTTCCATCTGTTCCAGATTAAGCTCCATATCCGAGAAAAAATCATTAATTTCCGGAAGTTCCAGAACGCTTTTCTTCTTTTTGCCAATTGCGACCAGTTCTTTGAGTTTCTCCTCAAATTTTGCTACGTTTTCTTCCATGTGGTATCCATCCTCTCATTGATTGATTATATTTTATCCTTAATTAACGGAAATATGCAGTTTCTCAAGGTCTTGAAGCTCCCTTTTCGCTTCCATAAGTCTCTGTATCCCTCTCATATCTGTCGGGTCCCAGTTCCTTGCGGCTTCCTCAATGCTGTGCCGTTTCACCCGAACGACCGTTTCTTTCAATGCTTTCTCCTGTTCCTGAACAGTCGTAAGCTCTTTAATCTTTGTGTGGAACAGACCCGCCACTTCCCGATGTTCTTCCTCGTCTGTAAAATGATTCATGATCCTCGCCGGATTCACCTGATGCTCTTCATACTGTTCATAAACCATCCCGGCAACTGTACGGTAAAGTCCGTCTGAAAAATCTTCGGGAACAATGTATTGTCTGATCTGCTGAAAGATTCTCTCGTCTTCGATCAGCCATGTAAGAAGTATCTTCTGGGATTTCTGGATCCCATCTTCCTTGTCTCTGTCACGGTTCCGGGCAGATTTTGGTCTGCTTGCCGGCTTTGCCATCCCCGCCTGGATTGCTGTCTTTGTCACCAGCTTCCTCAGATCCTCATAGCCCACTTTGTACTCTCTTGCTACCGCCTCAATATAATTATTGCGCTCGATCTCCTCGTCAAACTCTGCAAGTCTTCCTGCTGCCTTGCGCATAAACTCAGTCTTTCCCTCCGGAGAGGTCATATCATAATTCTTCTTAAGTACTTCCAGACTGTACATAAAGCCGTTTCTCGCCTTACTGATCCTCTCTTCGAATGCCTCTGCTCCCAGGTTCTTAATAAACTCGTCCGGATCCTTATACGGCTCCATCCTGATGATCTTTGCCGTGATCCCCACCTCTTTGAGAATCGGCAGCGCCCGAAGAGCTGCTTTCGTTCCCGCCTCGTCACTGTCATATGTAAGATAGACCTCGCTTACATACCTCCTGATCAGAGAAGCATGTCCGGAAGTCAGCGAGGTTCCAAGAGATGCCACCGCATTGGTAAAACCCGCCTGGTGCAGGGAGATCACATCCATATAGCCTTCACACAGCAGAAAATACGGCTTCTTAGATGTCCTTGCCCGGTTCAGCCCGTACAGGTTTCGGCTCTTGTCAAAAATCGGTGTCTCCGGAGAGTTGAGGTATTTTGGCTTCGCATCACCCGTCACCCTTCCTCCGAATCCAATCACCCGGTTATTGACATCCATGATTGGGAACATTACCCGGTTCCAGAACTTATCATAGACGCCCTGGCGCTCATCTACACTGATAAGCCCCGCTTTTGCCAGCATTTCGTCTGCATAACCTTCACTTTTTAAATATTTGTACAGATCATCACTGTATTTATTGGAATATCCAAGACCGAAGGCTCTTATCATCTCATCGCTTAACTGCCTGTCTTTCAGATATTTAAGACCTGCTGCTCCCTGCGGTTTTCTAAGCTGTACATAATAATACTGCGCTGCCAGCTTATTGATCTTAAAAAGAACCGCTTTCAGATCAGCCCGCTCCCTCGCCTCCCTGGAATATTCTATCTCCGGGAGCTTAACTCCCGCCCTGTCTGCAAGATACTTAAGCGCTTCCACGAAAGAATAATTCTCATATTCCATTAAAAATGTAAATACATTACCTCCGGCTCCACATCCGAAGCAGTAATACATCTGCTTTTGTCTGCTCACCGAGAAGGAAGGCGATTTTTCATTATGAAACGGGCACAATCCGAAATAGGAACTCCCCTTTTTTTGAAGCTTGACGTAACTGGAAATTACATCGACAATATCATTTTTTGATCTCACTTCTTCAATAATTTCATCCGAATAATACATAAGTCCGCCTCTTTTATTGTATACTTAACAACTAAAAATGCCCTCATATATGATATTCGACAAAAGTGTTTGATTTCCTTTTAAAAATTCCAGGATTTTGGAACAAAATAATCCTGGAACTTTTTTACTGCGTATGTGTCCGTCATTCCCGCAATATAATCACAGACCAGCTGTTCTTTGTTAACCCCGCTTTCCCCGTGCATGGACTGGTATTGCTCGGGGATCTCCCCGGGATGATCAATATAAAATTCGTATAGATTCCTGATCATATGGATTGCTTTTTTCTCTTCCCCTTTTGCAACAGGATTCGTATATACATGTTCAAACATAAACGCCCTTAAATCCTTCATCGCCGCTTCTACTTTCTCTGACATGCATATCTCAGGTTTATCCATGCTGTTTATGATCACGTCATGGATCATCGTATCCAGACGTTTTCTTCCGGAATCTCCCAGTATGCGGCGGTATTCCGCCGGCAGATCCTCCTCGCGCAGGATTCCTCCCCGGATCGCATCGTCAATATCGTGGTTTAAATAGGCGATCTTATCAGAGAGCTGTACGATCTTTCCCTCCAGCGTGTGCGGTCTGCCGCTGGATCGGTGATTTAAGATGCCATCTACCACCTCCCATGTAAGATTCAATCCCTCTCCATGCTTTTCCAGCCGCTCCACAACCCGGACACTCTGTATATTGTGCTGGAAGCCGTAAGGGTTCACCTGATTTAGCGCCTGCTCTCCTGCATGTCCGAAAGGCGTGTGCCCAAGGTCATGACCGAGAGCGATCGCCTCGGTCAGATCCTCATTGAGCCTGAGAGCCTTTGCGATCGTCCTTGCATTCTGGGATACCTCCAGCGTATGGGTCAGCCTTGTCCGGTAATGATCTCCGTGAGGCAGTAAAAATACCTGCGTTTTTTGTTTCAGACGGCGGAACGCTTTGCAGTGCAGGATCCTGTCCCGATCCCTCTGAAAGACAGGACGGATATCACACTGCGGTTCCTCCTCTTTCCGTCCCCTTGAATCCCTGCTTTTCATTGCGTAAGGACTCAGATATTCGGTTTCTCTTTGCTCTAACTGCTCTCTGATTGTCATAGACGCTCCTCGATTGCCTCGATCACCGTCTCAAGAACTTTGATCCTGGCGTAATATTTATTATTTCCTTCCACCACTACCCAGGGGGCGTATGGAGTGGATGTGCGGATCAGCATCTCGTTAACTGCCTCTTCATACTGATCCCATTTTTCGCGGTTTCTCCAGTCTTCATCTGTGATCTTCCACTGCTTTTCCGGATTGACCTGCCTTGCCTTAAACCTTTTTTCCTGTTCCTCTTTATCGATCTGCATCCAGAATTTGATTACGATAGCCCCTGCATCGGTAAGATCTCTTTCCATATCGTTGATCTCCTTATACGCCCGCTGCCACTCCTGCTTTGTACAGAAGCCTTCGATCCGCTCAACCATAACGCGTCCATACCACGTACGGTCAAAGATCGTCACATGTCCTGCTTTCGGCATATCTGTCCAGAATCTCCACAGATAATGGTGCTGTCTCTCGATATCATTGGGGGAAGCGGTAGGATGAACTACATACCCTCTCGGGTCCATCCTCTCGGTAAGACGTTTGATCGCGCCGCCCTTGCCGCCTGCGTCCCAGCCCTCAAATCCCAGCACGACCGGAATCCTTCTGCGATACAGTTCGCCGTGGAGCTTCTCAATCTTCTTTTGAAGCTCATCGAGGCGTTTCTTATATTCTTCCTTTGTATATGCCAGACTTAAGTCTGCCTTTGCAAGGATAGATTCACCGATCTTTTTATCACCGCAGGATGTTCCCTTCGCAGCCGGTATTATATCAACCGCCTCCGCCGCCTTCTTTTCCTTTCCCTCTTTTACCTTTTCTTCCAGAATTTTAGCCACGATAGAATAAATCTTCACTGTAGCAAATCTTCTGTCTACCGCTTCTACGATATTCCACGGTGCATAGTCCGTATCAGTGCGAAGGAGCATCTCCTCATTGATCGCAAGATATTTTTCAAATTCCCTGTTGCGCTTTAAGTCTCCCTTTCCGACACGCCACGCAGTCTCTTTTGCTTTCAAAAGTTTCTTAAAACGTTTCTTCTGCTCAGCTTTATCGATCGCTAAAAATATTTTTATTACCACCATTCCGTCAGCAGTCAGCTGCTCCTCAAAAGAACAAATGGAATCGTAAGCCTTTGACAGTTCCGCCTTCTTTGTCTTCTTGTCAAAACGGTCGATCAATACTTTCCGGTACCAGCTGCTGTCGTAGATAGCGATCCGTCCCTTTGCCGGCATCTTCGTCCAGAATCTCCACAAAAACGGATGCATTCTCTCTTCCTCCGTCTCTGTCTTCACTGCATACACTTCAAATCCTCTCGGATCAAGCGCTTTAATAAGCTCGCTGATCTGTACCCCTTTACCCGCCGCATCAAATCCTTCAAAAGCTATCATGATCGGAATCCCAAGATCTTTGCACTCTCTTTGAAGTTTCCCGATCTCAGGCATCAATTCCGCCATCTTTTCCTTGTACTCGCTCTTCTCTATTTTTTTGGTCAAATCCAGTTTTTCTAACATCTTTTCCCTCCTGTCCGTTTTTGCTTGTGTCTATTATCTGATCATATGTTTATTATACACTATGGCGTCTGTAAATACATATTTTTTTGAAATCAGGATGTGAATTTACCCGTTTTATGATAGAATCTATCTGTACTCATCCGGAGCATAAAACTGTGCAATATCCCATGAGTATTAATATTTGCTTTGGGAGGTTAGATTATGTCATCAAATGTTACAACAACAAACAATATCGTCGAAGGCATCATTTGGAAACAACTGTTGATTTTCTTCTTTCCCATTGTAGTGGGAACGCTGTTTCAACAATTGTATAATACTGTTGATGCCATAATTGTAGGCCGTTTTGTGGGGAAAGCGGCTTTAGCAAGTGTAGGAGGTTCCGCCGCAGTGCTGACTTATCAGGTAGTAATGTTTTTTACCAACCTTGCCAACGGCGCTTCTGTTATCATTTCCCAGTTTTACGGGGCAAAGGATGAGAAGAGACTGCACACGGCTCTTCATACTGCTTTCGCCTTTGCGATCGTAGTCAGTATTCTTATCACGATCGTCGGATGCGCTGCCACACCGTGGCTTTTATCTGTTATGAAGACACCGGCGGATATCATGGAGGATTCCATTCTGTATCTGAGAATCTATTTCGGCGGCATTGCCGCTACTCTTATTTACAATATGGGATCCGGTATTATGAGAGCTGTGGGGGATTCCAAACGCCCCCTTTATTACCTGATCGTCTGCTGTTTTATAAACATGATACTGGATATCGTCTTTGTCGTATTTTTCAAAATGGGGATTGCCGGAGCGGCGATTGCCACCGTGATTGCCCAGACGGTGAGCGCGGCCCTGGTCGTGCGCTCACTTATGACATCTTATGACATGATGCAATTAAACCTTCGGGATATTAAGGCAGATCTTCCGATCCTAAGTTCAGAACTCCGCATCGGACTTCCGGGAGGCCTGCAGGCTCTAATGTACGGATTTACGAATATCATTATCCAGACTTCCGTCAATGGATTCGGAACGGACACTGCCGCCGCGTGGGCTGCTTTTGGAAAGGTGGATCTGATCTTCTGGGCTGTGAGCGGCGCCTTCGGTATCTCCGTCACCACCTTTGTGGGACAGAATTACGGCGCCGGAAAAGTGAGCCGGATCTATAAGAGTGTGCGGGTATCACTCGGCATGTCCCTGACATTGTGCGGCTCTATCATCATCGGTCTGTTCGCTTTCTCACGGCCACTGATGACTCTGTTCACGTCCGATGCTCAGGTGATCTCCATCGGAGTGTATATGATGGTCAATATCTTACCCAGCTATGTCATCTACATATTTGTAGAGATTTTCACCGGCGCGCTGAGAGGAGCGGGAAATGTTATGATCCCTACACTCATCACTTTAGGAGGCGTCTGTCTGGTCCGGCTTCCGTGGATAATTTTTGTTACTCCGATCCACAGGAAGCTGATTACTATCCTGGTCAGTTATCCTATTGCATGGGCGGCAACGGCATCGCTTCTTATTCCATATTACTTTTACAGTAAGAAGAAGATGGCGCGACACTTCCGCACACAGCATGATTAGATACGGCATCCGTCCAATACCACATATCCTGTACCTCTTGTACCTTGATCATTCCCTTCATATGAGAATATTCCGGGCAGATATCTGTAAAAATATCTGTCCCGGATTCAAGTATTTCCGGGTGGTACTGCAAGGTTTTGGCATTATTCCAGATCGCGCCGTAAAGGATCTCCGCCTCCACAAGATCCTGGAACATATGGCTCCCGTAGCTTAATTCCGGCATATAGCCCGCCCGGTTATCAGACACTTCGCATACAGCGGAAAAATTGGAAATATCTCCAAACGCCACCGGGACTCCCAGCTCCGGAGATGAGGTTCCGATCCTCCCCGGAGTCATGAGAAGCAGCTTTTTTTGCTTCCCCCGATAGTATTTATTTACCATACCTATCGCTGCTGCCACGTCATTTTTTTTGCGGTATGGATACTCATAATACAGCACAGGATCCACCCAGACCACCACATCAATTCTTCGTTTGCCGGAAGGCCCCATGGAGGAATCTTTAATGTCAAAAAATACTTTGTTGAGCTTTAAGTTCTTTAAATCAACCTTTTCTCCCTGCTGTCCAAGATAAAGAGGACGACACTGTAAAAGGTTTACTACAAAATTCCCATCCTTATCCATATTAATGGCATATTCAATATCTACCGGATTTCCATAAACACGTTCAAGAGTTTTAAGCGTTTTCTGCATCAGCCCTGTAAACGTCTTATTTTCCAAAAGCTTTTGACAGCTTACAAACCATACCTCCCGATTTCTTCCCATTTCCCGCAGGCGCCGCTCCGCCTCATAGTCATGCTCCAGCACCATGCGCTTATACCACAAAGGCAAGTCAGAAAGCAGTTTTTCCATGGGAACCTCTGTCTGCATATTCTTTTCGCAGTCAAGTACGTCCACATATTTCTGGGAAAATTTATGTTTCTGCTCTACCGTTGTCATAACCGACACAGCAGGACGATCCAGATTGGCAAGTCTTGGGTAATCCTCTTCTGTCCGGTTCACGGCCTTAGTGCCGAGCCCCATAACAATCCGCAGCATTCCCGCATTAAGATCCATATCCGGATACCACCTGTAAGCGCTGTGACTATAGCCCACTCCTGCTGCCCCCGGCATAAAATACTTTCCGTAATAGGAACCGGAAACCCTCTGCACAAGCACAGCCATCTGCTCATCTTTTTTCTCCAGCCCCCGAAGAAGCCGATACTCCAATGCGGAATAATCCATGGTACTGGCATAGACTCTGCGCACAGCCTTTTCAAATTCCTCCAGACGTTTTTCCGGGCTCCCCTGATTGACGCAAAATACAGACTCGTACTTTCCTGCAAAAGCATTGCCAAAACCATCCTCCAAAAAACTGGATGATCGCACAATAAAGGGCGCCTGACCGAAGTATTCCACTACATTGCGGAACTGTTCCCGGATTTTCTGCGGGAAAGTTCCTTCTAACAGATGCTTTTTCAGCTCCTCTGCTACTGAAAAATACCCTTCCTTCGATCTCTGCCGAATACGCAGATCCCAGTCTCCATTGCACACAATGTAAGTATAGAACACATCCGAACCAATATAAAAGGAATCATGGGCTTCATTATATTCTCCGTATTCCGGTATCTCCGTCTCCACGATCTTTCTGGCAAGCAACATTCCGCAAGCCTTTCCTCCAATTGCTCCGCTGCCGATCATCCTGTCCCGCAGCATAAAATAATCCTCGGGTTTAAAATATCTTTTCACCAGCTTTTCTAACCTTGCATCCCTGGTCATGGTACTGGCAATAATCTGCTTCTCCGTCTTCTCATCAAAATACCCCTGAGTATACGCCATCCTTGCCATGTTAAAAAAACGATCATGACTGTCATAATTCTGATCCTGACCGGTAGCCGATACCTTCTGCAGCGTCTGATAATAACGACTCATTCCAACCCCGTCATTGACTGTTGCAAACCCGCCGCTGCCCTTTTCATAGCTGTGGGGCAGAAACATATGATCCGAATACCGATTCCACACTTTCAGTGGGTGAAGATAAGCATATTTTTCATTAGAATACACATCTAAAAGGAGCTGTGTAGTATCCCGGATTCTTGCCACTGTGTTGAAGGAATGTCGTCCCCGAAGCAACGGAAAATATGCCACTGTATCCATGACAAACAGATACGGACAGGTAACACAGAAAAAATTCCCCATCATCAGATCCGTATACCACACCGACTGCAGCTCAGAAAGACAGTCAAATACAAAGAACGCCTCTTTTCCTCTCTGCGTGATCTCTTCATGAATTGCCACTGTAAATGCCTCAAACCCTTCGTCCGGGTCAAATTTTTTTACCCGGATCCCTGTAGTATCGCGAAGAACCGGTTCATGCTGTGCAAACCGTATATAAGTCACATCCCGTCCGTCCGCCACCGCCTGTCTCGCAAAAGGCTCTGCAAACATCCTGAACTCCTCCACATTGGAAACCTGCCAGACCACATTATCTCCAAGACGGATATAGTCCAGTATTTCATCCATCTGAGGAAAACCACTGTATATTTTATCGAATGCCGCCATTGATTTTCCCTCTCTTTCTTCCGGGGCATGTCTGGAACACGCTCCCTGTTATCAGACACATTTCTACGAAATTAAAAAAGCAGAACAAGAAAGACATAGAACCTCCTTGTTCTGCTATATAATAACATATCACATTTCCACAGTAAAAACAACCGGATCACGCTTATGCAAGATATTTCTTAACGGTTGCTCTTACAGCGCCAACTCCCGCAATCTCCTCACGGAAGATCTGCTCGATCAGCTCGCCGATCCCTGCTTCATAGAGGTTAATATAAAATACATTCTCATTAGAAAGGAACCATTTTAACTGATCCTTTAATGTAGACGGATCGCCGATCACAATGTTTGAAAGACTCTCTCTCACCTCGTCTGTCATCGGGTCAGGAGCAAGCTCATAGGTTTTTCCTTCATCATCAACACCAAGAACATAACGGAGCCATCCTGCGATCGCAAGCGGGATACCGACTAATTTCTTCGCATCGCCATATTTTTCCACATAAGATCTCACAGTAACGCCGAAACGTACTCCAAGTCCCTGTGAGGAATCTGTACATAATCTAAGACAGGTATCTCCGAGATATGGGTTCGGGAATCTTTCATTCATGCACTCATCAAGGAATGCCTTCGGTGAGAGGATCTTCGGATCCGGAACTACATCCATACCTTCTCCATAGCCCACAAGATTTCCTAATGCCAGCATATCCGGATCTCTCATCTCATCAGAGAACAGATCATAACCAAGCATTACTCCGTATGGTCCCAGGGTTGTGTGAATCGGGTTCAGGCATACCGTTACTTTCATTCTCTCAGACTTATTAACCGTATCTCTGTCTGTCATATAGACGCCAGCCTTCTCAAGCGCCGGACGGCCGTTCGGGAAGTGGTCTTCTATCACAAGATACTGCGGTCCTTCTGCATTGATAAACGGAGCGATATATGTTCTCTTAGAAGTAATGACCGGCTGCATATTGGCTACTCCTGCCGCCTCAAGATCTGCAGCGATCTTCTCGCTCGGTCTCGGCGTAATCTTGTCGATCATCGTCCACGGGAAAGTTATTTTTGATTCATCTGTGATATAAGCGACAAAGCCTTCGTCCACAAAACCGCGTTTCTTCCACTCTTCTGCCATAGTAACAACAGATTCCCTTAGCAGCTTGCCGTTCTGGGAACAGTTATCCATAGAATCAAGCGCCAGCGGTGTTGCTCCATGATGATAACGCTCTAAAAGCATGGCTGTAACGATCGCCATAGCGCTTGTGGCCTTTTCCGGTCCATTCTCAATATCGCTCTCGATAAATCCAAAGAATGCTCCGTCCGCTTTCTTAAGCGCATATCCCTTCTCCGTAATCGTAAAAGATACCATCTGAAGGCTGTCCGCGCTGAAGATCTCCTTCAGGCGCTTCCACGCATCCCCGACGTCTGACTGCGCTTTTATTGCCTCCGAAAGCGAGCCCAATACTTTCCGGTCCACTGTTCCGTCACCGTGAAGGATCACACTCAGAGCCAGATTATCATAAGGAGCATAGATCTTGTCTACTACGTCATAATCAAAAGATTCGACACACGTAATGCCCCGGTCTGACTCTCCCTGTTCCAGTAAAGTATCCGCAATTCCCCCAAGAAAGATACGGAAAATGTTGCCGATTCCGAAATGCACCCACTTAGGAGCCTCTTTTGTCGCTTTCACAACTGCCTCGACATCATAAGTCGGGATCGCAATGCCCGCCTGCTCCCATGCTTCACGATTTTTCAATCCGTTCAATGTCAGTTCCACCATTTTCTTCTCCTTTTTCACTGTGAATTTATAATGTACAACTGCTTGTTTTGTATGATTTAATAATAACATATTTCCTCGTATTCATCAATATTATTCCATAAAATATTTTTATAAAACATGTTTATAAAAGCAGGCTTCCTCCTGATTATTTATGTCAGATCATCATAATCTTCCGGAATTACAATTTTTTCACATTCATCATTTACAAAGTAACGTGTTCTGTTAATTGTCCGGGTTCCTTTACGATCCTCTCCGGATGTAATATCCTCACCAACTATATCCATAGTATAATCATATTCAGCCTGTACTGGTAATCCGGTGTCCGGGTTCAGCCAGATATATTTATCCGGCCCATTTTCCTCCACATAATTATAAAGTTCTAAAAATGAGGGAGAATGAGCAGCCACATCATCTTCAGATAAATTTAAAATCATACTTGCATATCGGGGACGCTTAATCCGATATTTTATCGTATTTATATCTCCAACGACCTCTTCTCCCACTTCATCCAGTGTCTCCGGAAGAAATTGATCATCAGGAGAGTACGATACCTCCGAACCTGCAATATTATTTGTTACCGTATACCCCTCTCCGCTCCAACTCTCATATATATCCTTACTAACGTCAAGATACCGTTTTTGCCATCGCCCGTTTCCGCCATAGAGTTCTGTTTCCCTTGAATAGACAATTACCGGGTCTTCACCGAAGCAGATGATTTTTTCCGTCTCACACTCTCCATCTGTTTCCATCCTTTCATATATGGTTTTCCCAGACATATCACAAATCTTATACTCCACAGACTTATTTTCGACCTCATCCCCTCGAGCCTCGTTCTGCTCTACAATTGTCTCGACATAATCCTGGGCGCAAAGGCTTCGACCGAGCGACTGTATCTTAGCATCTGTACTTATTTCATCTGCTTTTTCCTGCACGGCGCTGCATCCGGATAACATCGTCAAAAGAGCAGAAACAAAGACGAAAGAAAACGCCTTTTGTAGTTTCCCTGTCCTCATACTTCCTCTCCTCCTATTTGAATTCTTTCTGATATTATAGACATTATATACTACGTTCAGATTCCTTTTCAATTATTTCTGTACAATACTAATGAATTTGTTTCTAAGCGTCATTCTCTGCGGTAATGCCTTCATCGCAGATACCGGTTTTAATGCGTCAGGCACAAACCAGCATCAATACCCTGGATTTTGTCGAACCATGTTTCAATTTCAGGTTTCAATTTTATGTTTTTGGATAGTTGAAATCCAATATACCTTGCGGTATAATAGGAGTCATGATTGCGAGGTGAATAAAATGCTGATCTCTACAAAAGGACGGTATGCTCTTCAGGTGCTGATCGATTTGGCCGAGCACCAGTTGGATTCCTATGTACCGCTGAAAGAAGTGGCTGACCGGCAGGAAATATCTGAAAAATATCTGGAAGCTATTATCAAAGAATTAGTCAAAGGCGGAGTTTTAGTTGGTGTACGCGGCAAAGGCGGCGGATATCGCCTGAGCAAATCACCGGATTATTTATCTGTATTCAGTGTTTTGAAGTTGATGGAAGGTTCTTTGAGCCCGGTATCCTGCCTGGAAGCAAATTCTACACCCTGTACCAAAATGTCCGAGTGTCGGATCCTCCCCCTGTGGCAGGAACTGAACTCAACGATTGAGGATTGTCTGAAGCGATACACCATTGCTGACCTGGTACAGATGGTGCAGCCGGGCAACGACTATGTTATTTAGATCATAGCCGCATAAGCTTAATATAAAAAGCAGGACTCTTCTTACAAAATTGAGAGGGAGCCTGCTTTTATTTATCCAGTAGTGCTTATTCTTCTAACATCTGAATGAGCTTTAGCAAAACAGGCTCAAACTTTGTTCCGTACCAGTGATTTTCTTCTTCTGCGGTCGCCCTGATACACTCAACCGTGTAGTCTGCAGCGATTCTGGCCGCATCAAATGGACTCCTTCCACGCATCAACGCTCCAACAAAGGCGGACGCATAAATGTCTCCGGTTCCGTGGCAGCTATTGGGTAACTGTTCATGCTCATAATAAGAATATTCTCCCTTTTCCAACACCACAACCCCGGTCTTATCCGGCGCGTAGGAAACACCAGTGAGGATCACATTCTTGCTCCCCAACGCCAATAGCTTCTCCAACAGCTCGTCGATATACGCACGGTTATATTCCGTCTTATATGTTATCCCTGTAAGAAAGCAGGCTTCCGTGATGTTTGGCAAAATATAGTCTGCTTTTCCGCAAAGTCCTTTCATCGCATCGACAAATGCATCATCAAAGCCGGGATACAGATTCCCGTTGTCTGCCATAGCGGGATCTATAATTTTTACACTATCCCCGGTTGCCACGCGATCAAAAATATCCGTCACATAATTGATCTGCCTGGTACTGCCGAGATATCCGGTATAGATTGCCTCAAAGGAGATGCCTTCTTTTTCCCAGTGATCCGTGATCGCCGGCATATCCTCTGTTAAATCCCGAAAAGTGTATCCTCTGAAGCCAGCAGTATGAGTAGACAAAACCGCGGAGGGCAGCACGCAGGTTTCAATTCCGCATGCAGAAATGACAGGAAGCGCCACAGTTAATGAGCACTGCCCCACACATGAGATATCCTGGATGGTAAGAATTTTTTTGTATGCCATGTATAACACCCCTTTACATTATAAATGTCCGGCCTTCTGTATGGCCTGGCGTATGTCTCATTGGTTCCCAGTATACAGAAAAACTGGCCTTTTCAAAAGAGCCAGTTTGCAAAATATTAACAAGGACAGATAAGTTTTACTCATATAAAACTCATATAAAACGGCAAAAAAATAATTTTGTTGTTGACATTTTTCCTGAGGTGTAGTAACATACTTTTCGGACGATGAAATCGCCACTTGCGGAAGTGTCGGAACTGGCAGACGAGCAAGACTAAGGATCTTGTGCATATTGCTTGCGTACGGGTTCAAGTC
>CAZNXL010000021.1:0-13876 GCA_964577075.1 uncultured Dorea sp.
TCCGGGATCTGTTTAAACAGGCGCAGCAAATGGCGCCGTGTATTGTATTTATTGATGAGATTGATGCGATTGGCAAGAGCCGCGATAATCAGATGGGAAGCAATGATGAGAGAGAGCAGACGCTGAATCAGCTTCTGGCGGAGATGGATGGTTTCGAGAGCAACAAAGGGCTGGTAATTCTGGCGGCGACGAACCGTCCGGAGGTTCTTGACCCGGCATTGCTCCGTCCGGGACGTTTTGACCGGAGGATCATCGTGGAAAAACCGGATTTGAAAGGACGTGTAGATGTATTAAAAGTTCATTCAAAGGATGTTAAGATGGATGAAACGGTAGATCTGGACGCGATCGCTCTCGCAACGTCCGGAGCCGTGGGCTCTGACCTTGCGAATATGATCAATGAGGCTGCGATCAATGCGGTAAAGCACGGGCGAAATGCAGTCTGCCAGGAAGATCTTTTTGAGGCCGTGGAGGTCGTGCTTGTAGGGAAAGAAAAGAAAGACCGGATCATGAGTCAGGAAGAGAGAAGAATTGTTTCATATCACGAAGTAGGACATGCATTGGTGAGCGCATTGCAAAAAGACGCTGAACCGGTGCAGAAGATCACGATCGTTCCGCGCACGATGGGCGCTCTCGGTTATGTTATGCAGACTCCGGAGGAAGAAAAGTTCCTGAATACAAAGAAGGAATTGGAAGCTATGCTGGTAGGCATGCTGGCAGGACGCGCGGCGGAGGAGATCGTGTTTAATACGGTTACTACGGGCGCTTCTAATGATATTGAGAAGGCAACCAAAGTGGCAAGGGCGATGATCACTCAGTATGGGATGAGTGAGAAATTCGGCCTTATTGGTCTGGAATCTATACAGCACCGTTATCTGGATGGAAGGGCAGTTATGAATTGCGGCGAAGCTACGGCATCCGAGATTGATAAAGAAGTAATGAAGATGCTTAAATATTCTTATGAAGAGGCGAAACGTCTTCTGACGCAGCACCGTGAGGCGCTGGATACGATTGCTGATTTCCTGATCGAAAAGGAGACGATAACCGGACAAGAGTTTATGGAAATTTTCTATAAAGTGGAGGGAATCAATCCGGAAAAGGGAAAAGAACCGGAGGAGCGTATCGGCATGAAGCCGGTTGAAGATAAAGGAGAGAAGGACAGGACGGAAGAGATCGCCGGGAAAGTGGCTGAAGACCCGGGAATAACAGAATAGATAGAGTAACAGGTTGCTGTGGGACGACGTGCTTCACAGCAACTTTTGTGCCAGAAAGGAAATTCCAGCATGTTTGACATTCAGGAAGAACTAAAAAAACTGCCCGGAAAACCCGGAGTATATATTATGCATGATCAGTCTGATGATATTATTTATGTCGGGAAAGCAGTCAGCCTGAAAAATCGCGTGCGTCAATATTTTCAGGGCAGCCGTAATAAAGGTGTGAAGATTGAACAGATGGTTACGCATATTTCGCGCTTTGAATATATTGTGACGGATTCTGAATTAGAAGCGCTCGTGTTGGAGTGTAATCTTATTAAAGAGCACAGACCAAAATATAACACTATGCTTATGGATGATAAAGCATATCCGTTTATCAGGGTGACGGTAGAAGAGGCATATCCGCGGATCATGCTGGCAAGAAAGATTGCAAAAGATAAATCGAAATATTTCGGACCATATACCAGCGCAGGAGCAGTAAAAGACACGATAGAGTTGATTCGTAAACTATATCATATACGGAGTTGCAATCGGAAGCTTCCCAGGGATATAGGGAAGGAGAGACCGTGCCTGAATTATCATATTCATCAGTGCAAAGCGCCCTGCCAGGGATATATAACAGAGGAGGATTATCGAAGATCTGTCAGCGAGGTTCTTCAGTTTCTGAATGGGAATTATGATCTGATCCTGAAAGAGCTGAGGGGAAAGATGGAAGAGGCATCGGAGCAATTGGAGTTTGAGAAAGCGATTGAATACCGGGAACTTATTTCCAGCGTACAAAAGATTGCGCAAAAGCAGAAGATTACCGATACGGCAGGCGAGGACAGAGACGTACTGGCAGTTGCGGCGGAGGGAGAGGATGCGGTTGTACAGGTGTTTTTTGTCCGTGGAGGGAGACTGATCGGAAGAGATCATTTTTACTTAAAGATTGCAAAAGGAGAGAGCGACAGTGAGATACTTTCCAGTTTTATCAAGCAGTTTTATGCAGGCACTCCATATCTCCCGACCGAACTGATGCTTTCTAAGGAGATTGAGGATAGTGCGATCATAGAAGAATGGCTGACAAAGAGAAGAGGACATAGGGTACATCTGAAAGTACCGAAAAAAGGTACGAAGGAAAAGCTGGTAGAGCTTGCCGCGAAAAATGCAGAGCTGGTACTTCATACAGATAAAGAGCGGTTAAAGCGTGAAGAGGGAAGGACGATCGGCGCAGTAAAGGAGTTGGAAAAGCTTCTGGAACTTAAGAATATCGTTCGTATGGAAGCATATGATATCTCGAACACAAGCGGATTTGCATCTGTAGGATCTATGGTTGTCTATGAGAAGGGAAGGCCTAAGAGAAATGACTATCGCAAATTCAGGATCAAAGGAGTGAAGGGTGCAGATGATTATGCCAGTATGGAAGAGGTGTTGACGAGAAGATTTGAGCATGGACTTAAGGAGCGTAAAGAGGGAAAAGAGCCTGGAGGATTTACGGTCTTTCCCGATCTGATCATGATGGACGGCGGAAAAGGACAGGTCAATGCTGCTCTGGAAGTTTTAGATAAACTGCATCTTGATATTCCTGTGTGTGGAATGGTAAAGGATGATAATCACCGGACAAGAGGGTTGTATTATCATAATATTGAGATTCCGATAGAAAAGGATTCTGAGGGGTTCCGGCTGATCACAAGGATTCAGGATGAAGCACACCGGTTTGCGATCACATTCCACAGACAGTTAAGAGGGCAGAATCAGGTACACTCTGTCTTAGATGACATCCCGGGAGTGGGACCGGTGAGAAGAAAAGACCTGATGAAATATTTTGAAGACATTGAAGCGATTAAGAATGCATCTGTGGAGGAGCTTAAAAGGCTTCCTTCCATGAACGAAAAATCAGCGAATGACGTGTACCGCTTTTTTCACTAATGTGGTATGCTTAAAAGCAGAGAAAACAAAAGGAGAACTATAAGATGAATGCAGTTAAGATGAACAGAGTCGTTGAGAAGATGGATCTTAAAAATCTTACTCCGGAGGTAGACTTCACAGAGAGACAGGTAAAGGTACCGGATATCAACCGGCCGGCCTTGCAGCTGTCAGGTTTCTTTGAACATTTTGCTTCCGAGCGCGTACAGATCATAGGATATGTGGAATATTCATATTTGCAGACGTTAACGGAAGAAGAAAGAAGGAAAGTATATGAGACACTTATGTCGTATGAGATCCCGTGTTTGATATTTTGCAGGAATCTTCAGCCAGACAGGTTTTTGCTCGAGGAAGCTAATAAGAGACGTGTTCCTGTATTTTCTACAGAGGAAAAGACTTCTCAGTTTACGGCTGAGATCGTCCGATGGCTGAATGTAGAGCTTGCACCTTGTATTTCTATTCACGGTGTGCTGGTGGATGTCTATGGCGTTGGTGTATTGATCATGGGAGAGAGCGGTATCGGCAAGAGCGAGGCCGCGCTGGAGCTGATCAAGCGAGGGCATCGTCTTGTCAGCGATGATGTGGTAGAGATCCGTAAGGTCAGTGACGAGACATTGGTCGGAAGCGCTCCGGATATTACGAGACACTTTATTGAGCTTAGAGGAATTGGTATTGTAGATGTAAAGAATTTGTTTGGCGTACTTAGCGTGAGAGAGACACAGACGATTGATCTTGTGATTACGCTGGAAGATTGGGACAGGGATAAAGAATATGACCGTTTGGGTCTGGAAGAACAGTTCACGGAATTTCTTGGAAATAAAGTAGTATGCCATCAGCTTCCGATTCGTCCGGGACGTAATCTTGCGATTATTGTTGAGACTGCTGCAATTAATCACAGACAGAAGAGTATGGGATACAATGCAGCGCAGGAGTTATACAGAAGGGTGCAGGCAAATCTGGTCAGGAAGTAGGAGGATGAAGATATGCGATATTGCTTTGGAGTAGATGTTGGAGGAACAACTGTAAAGATGGGATTGTTTCAGACAGACGGAACAATTGTGGATAAATGGGAGATCAAGACACGTACAGAGAATCACGGCAGCGCAATTCTTCCGGACATTGCCGGATCCCTCCAAAAGAAATCAGAAGAGCATCAGATTCCAAGAAGTATGATAGAAGGAATTGGAATAGGGGTTCCGGCGCCTGTAAGTTCTGATGGAGTCGTACAGAATACTGCAAATCTCGGCTGGGGATATAAAGAAGTAAAACGCGAGATGGAACAGCTTACCGGATTTCAGACAGAAGTCGGGAATGATGCCAATGTGGCGGCGCTCGGTGAAATGTGGCTTGGAGCCGGTAAGGGCCAGCTGGATATGATTATGGTAACATTAGGAACGGGAGTCGGCGGCGGAGTGATCGTAGATGGCCGCCCGATTACCGGAAGCGGCGGAGCAGGAGGAGAGATTGGTCATCTCTGCGTGAATTACCAGGAGGAAGATCACTGCGGATGCGGCAAGACAGGCTGTCTTGAGCAATATGCATCCGCAACCGGAATTGCAAGGCTTGCGAGAATCCGCCTTGTAAAGAACGATGATCCGTCTGCCCTTCGTAAATGTCCGATGGAGGAGATATCGGCAAAGACGGTTTTTGACGCATTAAAAGAGGGGGACAAAGTAGCAGAGGAGATTGTGGAAGAATTTGGCTCCTATCTTGGGAAAGCAATGGCAAATCTTGCTGCAGTAACAGACCCTGCAGTTATTGTTATCGGTGGCGGAGTGTCTAAAGCCGGAAACATTATGATCCCTTATGTGGAGAAGTATTATCAGGAGAAGGCGTTTTTTGCAAATAAACATACAAAGTTTCTTTTGGCGGAACTTGGAAATGATGCGGGAATCTGCGGATCCGCAAAATTGATTATCGACAAGGCTGCAGGATAAGCAGAGAAGGGGGATTAAATCCCCCTTCCGGCTTTATACAGACCATTTTTTGATCTGTAGTTCTATCACATCATTCACATAGTTGAGCTGCCCGACCAGACGGTTCACGTGACGCTGGAAGGTGGTCTGCAGGGCGAGGTAATAATCAGGTGTTGTATTGTCCCGGTTTTTTCCTGCCGCTATACTCAACTTAGGATATCGAGGCTGAGGCAGTGCAGTATCATGAGCATATCGGCTGCTGTAGCTATAAACAAGGCGTGTCAGTTCACCGCCTGCTTTGATGATGATATCATCGCTGTCTCTGCCGGGCATCATCTTTTCAAGTACAGCCGCAGATTCTTTTACGCGGTTAAGATAAGGCCATACAGGACTTAGATCGAACTCTTTTTCGGTATTATCTTGAATTTCGTGTAATTCCCGATCCATAAAATCTAAGAATTTGCTGAAATCCGCCGGAAGCTGTTCTGCTTCAATATAGTAGCAGGCAAGCTTGAGCATACAGGAGGAATCCCGGAGAACGGACGGCTTATTCAGCTTATCAAAAGTATCTTCCGGAGTATGCCAGAAAGATATATCCATAGAGCCGAAGTGATATACACCGAACTTTGGCATTACAGTAAATGGCACGCGTGCAGCCCAGAAGGTCTGGTCTGCAAACCGCGTCATCGGTTTTGGAATTTCCGGTGTTTCCCTGTTATATTCTTTTAATATTTCCATGTTAAAGTCATCATTTTCAAAAAGAGAAGAGAGGAAGGATACGTGTTCCAGATCACCGAAACCGGTAATATCCATATTCAGATGAGCAACACAGTTTTCCTGCAATTCCATGTAATGGTGGTCACTGTAACAGGTTGAACCTGCATAGCGGGCATCAGAATGTCCGCACCACCATGCTAACTTGACACTGCGGCGGAGCTTCCCTTCATATTTTTTCAGAATACGCGCCATTTCAATCATAGAAATATTAGCAGAGGCATTATCGGTCATGCCTTCGTACCAACTGTCGTAATGGCCGGAGATCAGGACAAATTTATCGCTTTGTCCATGGATCACAGCGACAGGTACGCTGGCGTTGACGATATGATTGTCTTGCCGGATATTCATTACTGCGCGCAGAACTTCTCCTGCATCCATCAAAGAGACCAGTTTGTCACTGTCAGATTTTTTCATTTCACCATAAGGAAGCCAGGGATACATATTTGCCAGGTCGTCAACATCAGGATTGCCCCAGACACTGCCGAGACTTCCGTGATGCACCTTATCCAAAGCGTAAGCTGTAACAATGGCGATTGCACCGGCGCGTTTTGCTTTCATTGCAAAATCATAGGATGCTTCCAGAGTGAATACGATCTTACCTTCCATGTTTGCAAAGCGCCTGGCTTCGTCTTTTTGTGTGGAGACTTCTTTTCCTGTATCAAACAGCATCAGGGCGCCGCCCTTCTTTCTGCCAGCCTCATCAAACACAATGGGAGCTTCCAGGTCCACACAATCTGCGCTGTAAACATATGGGGTCAGAGGAAATATAAAGGTTTCCCCTTTTGTTGTATCGATTTTCAGGCTTCCGCCTAAAGGCAGGCTGCGAAAGACATCATATTTTTCGCGTACATAATCTATACCATACTCTTCCAGTCTGCTGCAGATGAGGTCGACAGCCTTTTCGCCATCTTCAGAACCGGTATATCTCTCAAGCAGGGAAAATGCTTCCAGATCCTTCCAGATATTATCAATGTTGATCTGTTTTGCAGTTTCATTTGCCAGAATGCGGCAGTTCTCATATTTAGTCATTTCAGCTCACTCCTTTCCTAACACAATGTATCTCATTAGTAGTGTAACATTTTTAAATACAAGTGTCAATACTGCGATATATTCCATTATTAAAGTATACACTATAATTTTGTTTCATGGCAATTCTAAAGTAAATACTATAATAAAAATGAATATTATTATATTGACAGCAAAACGTGAACGGAATATAATGGGGTCACGAATTAAAGGATTGGTATACATGTATGAATATTAGGATTGATAAAGAACGCTTGATGACAGATTGGGAAAATCTGCACAATATGCCGGAAATTGGATTTTGCGAGTATAAGACTTCGGCATATTTAAGAACGAGACTTGAATCTATGGGATTTGAGGTGCATTCAATTGCCGGAACAGGACTGCTTGCGACTCTGCGGGGCGAACAGCCGGGAAAAAGCGTTGGTCTGCGTGCAGATATTGACGCATTGGAATTTCACGATGAGGACGGATCTTCCGTGATGCTCCATGCCTGTGGACATGATGCCCATAGCGCGATGGTTCTGAATGTCGGTGAACTTGCAGTAAAGACTGGATTAAAGAAAGGAACCTTGCATTTATTATTTCAGCCGGCTGAAGAGACACTCTGTGGTGCAAGTAAGGTGATTGCAGACGGAGGGCTGCCGCACTTAGACGCACTTTTTGGAATGCATTTGCGCCCGGGAACAGAGATGCCGATCGGTAAAGCAACTGCGCAGCTTATGCATCAGGCAGCGAGAACTCTTACGATTAAGTTTCTGGGGAAGGCGGCCCATGGCGCCAGACCACATCAGGGAATCAATGCTTTGTCCGCCGCTGCTGCGGCAATTGCCAGGGTAGATGCCCTGAAGGTAGACACAAAACTAAGCTGGTCGGCTAAGGCTACGAATGCCGATTGCTATGGAAATGGTCATAATATTATTCCAGAGTGCTGCGCTGTGGTGTTTGACTTGAGGGCACAAACGAATGACCTGGCTGAACAGATACAAAAAATTGTATTGAATTGTGCAGAAGAGAGCGCTGAGAAAGTGGGATGCAAAATGGAAAAAAATGTGATCTGCGGGTATGCAGCAGAGTATGATCCGTTCCTGGTTTCCATTTGCGAAGAGGCGATCAGGGAAACATTGGGAAGTGTGGAACCTCCGTTAAAGACATTAGGCAGTGAAGACTTCCATGCTTATTCGAAAGAGGCAGGGATTCCTGTTGCGTACATGGGTCTTGGAGCTGATCTGGTTCCGGAGTTACATAGCAGAGAGATGACATTTGATAAGAATTGTATGATGACGGGAGTGGAAATATTTTATCGCTGTGTAAGTAAGCTGATAGAGTTTAAAAACTGATATTGTAATTTGCGCAAAAAAAGGAGTTTCGGCAATGAAACTCCTTTTGTAAAGGGTTTAAATGATAAAATGTTCATTCTTTTCGCTTGCGCGAGTGACTATTTTTTGAAGTTTCGACAATTTTTCGTTGAAAGTGTTGAATTGTTCCTTCTGTTCAGTGATGTACATACATGCCAGTAAATTTATCAGAGAAATCGGCGAAGTATATGAATTAAAGAAGATAGGATTTTTTGTAACACTTGTTAGTACGACATCGGAAAATTGCGCACACGTCGTGGTAAGTTTGTCAGAGAAACAGAGAATCTTTATTCCCTGCTCATTGTGGAGATGCCTTGCCAGATCGACAGGCAGCTGAAGGTAAGGAAGGTAGGAAAAAAACACCAGAAGATCCTCTGCCTCCATTTGCGCCATATAGTAGAGCAGCGCAGGGATATCCTTTCCGCCCAAATCCGTAACGTCCATGCCTAAACGGCGGAATCTGCGGGCAAACAGATTGGACACTGTGGAGGCATAGTCTGAGGCGTAGACAAATACGCGTTTGGCATCGTACATAAGCTGCAGGGCGTCGTTCAGGTCTTTCCGGCTGATATGGCTGTATGTATTCTTTAATGCTTTGAGTTCGGAATCAATTACAACGGAGCAAATATCATCGGAATTATTGTCGAGAGCAATTGCTGTTTTTATTTTCTCGTTTGGGGACATCCACTGGACAAGGTGACTCTGAAGGTCATTGCGCATATCGGCATAACCAGTATAGCCGAGTTGATGGGAAAAAGTGAGAACAGTGGATTCTGTGGTATGAACTTCTGCTGCCAGCTGCTTCAATGTATAAAAGCAAACGGTGTCCGGATTTTGAAGGATATAATCAGCAATCTGGCGTTGTGTCCGGCTGAAAGAGTTATATTGTTCCCGAATCGTAGATAGAATATTTGAAGATGATTTCATTGAATACTCCTTTATTGGTATAGGCTACCAGAACATTTTTTTGCATTGTTTTTTCATATTATCATAAAATGGAATGATTGACAATCTGTAACCCATAATTTCGTATGTCTCTTTGTTCACATAAAGAGGAAATGAAGGATCATAAGACGATGTTCCGTTCAGTGATTCTCGCAACAGTCGGCATGTCTGTTACGGCGTGGCTGATCTGCTGGACAGCTCCGCTGGCACGTCCGCTTATTGGAGAAATCAGCAATACAGATTACATTGTTCCGGTTATTTTACAGCGCGGTCTGCCTGCTATCCTGGCGTCGGTTCTGGTTGCCGGGATTGCAGCGGCCGGAATGTCTACGATTGACGGTGTTCTGGTTACGGCTACGGCAGCGGTCACTCGTGATATTTATCAGAAGTTCATTAATCCCAGGGCAAGTGATGACTCGATCCTGAAGCTTTCAAAATACGTTACATGCGTGATTGGTCTTGTTGTTATCATTTTTGGATGTCTGCAGCCAGGCTCTATTTTTACGATTAACACTTTTGCGTTTTCCGGTATGGCGATGTTTGCAGTACCTGTATTGTTTGGATTGTACTGGAAAAAGGCAAGGACTCCGGGAAAAGTCGCTTCAAAAGAAACACTCAAACGGCATTTGTTTGCTGACTAGAAAAGCCATATCAGATGACCGGCTCAAGAGGGGTGTTTCCGGATTTCTTTAAGATAAAAAGGATATGGACAAGGCGGTTTCAGATCATCTGGGCCGTCATGCCTGTCTTATAGATGGAGGCAGGTAGGAATGCGCTGGGGAAGGAAATGTTATGATCTTAGAATTTAGAACAGGAAATGGGAAGCAGACTGTAGAGGTTGAAGACAAAAATTTATCCGGAATACTCTTGCCAGATAAGATACCGGAAGGAACGACCGGCGGGGAGGCTGTTCTGGAGGCATTAAGGACACCGATCGGAACCGTTCCTCTAAGGGAGCTTGTTAAAGCCGGAGAAAAGGTGGCGGTAGTTACAAGTGACATTACCAGACCTATGCCAACGCGCGAAGTAATGCCATTTTTGCTGGATGAATTGTATGCGGGAGGTATAAAGCCAAAGGATATCACATTGATATTTGCCCTGGGAAGCCACCGTAAACAGACGCTGAGAGAGCAGGAATACCTGGCGGGAGAGCGCGCATGGCATGAGATCAAATGCCTGGATTCAGATACAGAGGATTGTGTACATATCGGAGTCACAACACGGGGAACGCCTGTGGATATTGACCGGCGAGTAGCAGAAGCTGACCGGCGTATCTGCCTTGGAAATATAGAGTATCATTACTTTGCCGGATATTCCGGCGGAGCAAAAGCTATCATGCCGGGAGTATCTACCAGAGCAGCGATACAGGCAAACCATAGCAGAATGGTACAGGAAAATGCCTGCGCAGCGAAGCTCTCAGGGAATCCGGTCCGGGAGGATATCGAAGAAGCCGCCGCCATGGTAGGCGTTGATTTTATCCTGAATGTAATATTAGATCCCCGAAAATGCATTTTGCGCGCTTATGCAGGCGATGTGATCAAAGCGCATCGCGCCGGCTGCGCTTTTTTGGACACGATATATCAGAAGGAAATTAAAAAGAAGGCGGATATTGTTATCGTGTCTCAGGGAGGAGCGCCAAAGGATATGAATCTGTATCAGACACAGAAGGCGCTGGATAATGCAAAATATGCGGTGAAGGAGGGCGGGGTGATTATTCTTGTCGGTTCCTGCAAGGAAGGATTGGGAGAAAAGATATTCGCAGAGTGGATGGTGACAGCGCCGACAGCAGATTCCCTGGTTGAAAGAATACAGAAGGAATTCCGCCTGGGAGGTCATAAAGCAGCGGCTATCGCAATGGTGTTAAAAAAGGCTGATGTATATCTGGTGTCCGAACTTCCGGATGAACTGGTAGAAATGATTTTTCTGAAACCATTCCATACAGTAGAGGAGGCATACCGCGCAGCTGTTAAGAAATGCGGAGAGAATGCGGCGGTACTGGCTATGCCATGGGGGAGTTCGGTTCTGCCTCACTTTGCGTAGAAAGATATCCTTGTTTTTTTAATGGGCAGAAACCGAACTCAGTCAGTTTCTGCCCATTAAAAGTTCCTTATTCACTACTCTCTGTATCAGGATCGGATGGCTCAGGATCCGTCGGCTCTTCGGGTTCGGTTGGTGTGGTCGGAGTTGTCGGAGTTGTCGGAGTTGTCGGAGTTGTCGGCGTAGTTGGCGTTGTCGGCGTAGTCGGTGTGGTCGGCGTAGTTGGCGTGGTCGGGGTTGTCGTACTATTATCTGTAGTCTCTTCCGACTTATTCGTTACGTCTTCCTCATTCTCTTCGTTACTGTCATCTTCATCGCTACTGTCATCTTCATCGACATCGCCATGACCTGTACATACCTCATCAGGTAATACGTCTATATCAAAATATTCGGTAATGGACGGACACCCTGGTCTTGCAAGCATACCTGTTTTTTTACAAACTGTTTTCTTTTCTACAGAGTCAGGCATTTCAAAATCTTTATATGGCAGATCTTCATGAATGCGTTCCATAATTCCCTTCCAAATACGAAAGCGGAAACTGGTATCACTGCTGCATTCCTTATTATCGTCATAACCACCCCATACGGCGCATGTATAATACGGGGTAAAGCCGCAGAACCATAAGTCTTTGTTAGAAGTAGTAGTACCCGTTTTACCTGCAACCGGCATATTACTCAGCTGGCAGGAACGTCCCGTACCTTCTTCCACAACGCTTTCCAGCGCGCTGGTGATCAGAGCGGCAGTACTTTCTTTTAGCACCTGGCGAGTTTCACCGCTTCCTTCAAGGAGAACGTTGCCATCATGGTCGAGCACTTTGGTGTACATGACTGGTCTGTTGTATTCGCCGCCATTCGCAATAGTAGCGTAGGCGCCGCACATCTGGTAGTTATATACACCCAGCGTTATCCCGCCGAGGGCAAGCGTTTCATTAATATCGCTGTAAATACCGCCGTTGATCTCTTTGCTCTTAACAAGCGTAGTGATCCCGAATTTTTCACAATAATCAAAACCAAGCTGCTGAGTAATCTCATTGCTGACCTTTACCGCACATACGTTAATGGAATTCGCGATCGCTGTGCGGTAAGTAACATCGCCTTTATAACTGCTGCTGGCATTTTTTATCTGCGTTCCGTTTTTATATTTGGTGGGTTCGTCCCGGACAATTGTTGCCAGAGTTTTATCACAGGCGTCAAGTGCAGGGGCATATGCGGCGAGTATCTTGAATGTAGAACCCGGCTGCCGTTTCGAGCCTTTGTACGCGCGGTTCAGACCGAGACTGCCCGTCTTTTTGCCGCGTCCGCCTACCATAGCTTTGATTTCCCCGGTGGATTGATCCATGACGGTTACAGAAGCCTGCGGCTGGGGAGTGATATTGATCACTTCGTCATAAGTGTCCCCCTTTTCTTTGATGGTCTTTTTCCATTCTTTTACCATTGCTTTGGCATCATCTTTGCTGGAATATAAAAGCCCCTGTGATTTGTTGTATTTTTTCTTGACATAGGTCTTAATATCTGCGGAAGAATAGTTTTCGATCGTTCCATCCGCGCGGGTTACAGTCAGTGCATAATCGAGGCCATATTCCTTCAGATAAGGATAGTTGGAATCATCATTCATCTCTTCTTCACAAATCTGCTGCATTTCCAGATTTTGGGTAGAATAGATACTTAACCCGCCACTGTACAGTGCATTATATGCCTGTGTTTCTGTATATCCCAGCTGATCTTCCAGATCTTGCTGTACCTGATCGGAAAGTGCGTCCACAAAATAGGAATACGGATTCTGGTCTTCTGTTTTATTATTAACCTTTTGAATGCGGGAGTAGACGTCGTCAGCAAGCGCTTCCTTATATGCTGCTTCATCAATATAGCCTTGCTCATACATATTTTTTAAGACTTTTTCGCGTCTTGCTGCGTTTTTTTCCGGATTTGTCACCGGATTTAAACCGGACGGATTCTGGGTAATTCCTGCGAGCACTGCGCACTCAGAAAGAGAGAGGTTCTCTACATCTTTATTAAAATACCGCTTGGCCGCTGCCTGAACTCCAAGAGAATTCTGACCAAGGTTGATCGTATTCATATAGGCTTCCAAAATCTCGTCTTTGCTCATCTGCTTTTCAATCTGAACGGCAAGGAACTGTTCCTGAAGCTTTCGCTGAAGCTTATCATAGAACGTCTTTTCATCTACGAAATTGGGAAATACATTATTCTTGATCAGCTGCTGCGTCAAGGTGCTGGCGCCCTCCGAGCCACCGGAGAGAGTCGCGACTGCCGCACGGGCAATGCCCCGTATATCAATACCGTTATGCTCGTAAAAACGTTCGTCCTCAATGGCTACAAATGCATGCGCAAGATCCTGTGGAATATCATCAATGGATTTATAGACACGGTTGGAACCTGAAGCTACGAACTTTTCAATCTGTGTTTCCTCGTCATCCGCATATACAAATGTTGTATATCCCTGTGGCTTAACATCAGATGGAGAGACTTCCGGAGCATCATCAATAATCTTTTTGACGAATAATCCGCCGCCTATAATACCTGCCACACCGATGACAAGAATACAAAGAAAGAAAGCTTTTAATAACCTTACGCCCACTCGCTTGCTTTGCATGGTAGATTTTGATGTTATTTTCTTTTGCTTTTGAGCAGCTTTTTTCTTACTATAATTCATAAGCGTTTGCCTCCTTTATTCTAGGTAATT
>CAZNXL010000022.1:0-13859 GCA_964577075.1 uncultured Dorea sp.
TGGACGGCGCTATCCTTGTAGTAGCTGCAACAGACGGTGTTATGGCTCAGACAAAGGAGCACATCCTTCTGTCCCGTCAGGTAGGTGTACCTTACATCGTAGTATTCATGAATAAATGTGATATGGTAGATGATGAAGAACTCCTTGAACTCGTAGAGATGGAGATTACAGAAGTACTTGAAGAGTACGGATTTGAAGGATGCCCGATCATTCAGGGCTCTGCTCTCAAGGCTCTTGAGGAGCCAGGCAGCGAGTGGGGAGACAAGATCATGGAACTTATGGATACTGTAGATTCCTTTATTCCGGATCCAAAACGTGCTACAGATCAGCCATTCCTTATGCCGGTAGAGGACGTATTCTCTATCACAGGACGTGGTACAGTTGCTACAGGTAGAGTTGAGCGTGGTACTCTGCACGTGAGTGATGAAGTTGAGATCGTTGGTATTCATGAAGAAAAGAGAAAAACAGTTGTAACAGGTGTTGAGATGTTCCGTAAGCTTCTTGATGAGGCTCAGGCCGGAGATAACATTGGCGCTCTCCTTCGTGGTGTTCAGAGAACGGAGATCGAGAGAGGGCAGTGCCTTGTTAAACCGGGTTCTGTAACATGTCACACAAAGTTTAAAGGACAGGTTTATGTTCTTACAAAAGATGAAGGCGGACGTCATACACCATTCTTTAACAACTATCGTCCGCAATTCTATTTCAGAACGACAGACGTAACAGGTATCTGCAACCTTCCAGAAGGTGTGGAGATGTGTATGCCTGGTGATAACGTAGAGATCACAGCAGAACTGATCCATCCGGTAGCTATGGAGCAGGGTCTTCGTTTCGCTATCCGTGAAGGCGGACGTACAGTAGGTTCTGGTACAGTTGCATCTATCATCGAGTAATCTTGTGATGAGAGCCAAATAATAAAAATGTGTACCGCAATTCCTTGAAAAATCAAGGAGTTGCGGTTTTTAATGTCTAGAAATATAATTATGTTTGCCACATTGCATAAAAGCTATCACGTTTTTATTGAGGTAAGTAAAAGCATGTGATACAATGAATTGCAGAACATAAGTTTTGATTTGGTGTAAAGGTATAATAAAAAAGGTGGAAAACATATGAGAAGAGAAGCATCCTTGGAGCAATGGAAAGTATTGTATGAAGTCGCAACTCACATAAAGGAATTAAAACCGTGGGAAAAGTTTTGGGATATGGATTTGATTGGCATTAGAACTGGTGCAGAAGAAGATACTGTGTTTTATAGTATTCTCGGACGGGGCGGGGAGTGTTATGGAATAGCTGTCTACGAAGGATACGAGGGCCTCAATAGTTTCATGATGCTTACTATGCAGCAGAGTATGAATCTTAAACCTGAATATGCAATGTTTAATCAGAAAAACCTTACATGCTATTGGGGAAATCGTGATGAGTTAACAGATAAGCAAAGAAAAACAATAAAAGAGCTGGGATACTCATACAGAGGAAAGAATCAATGGCTCTATTTTCTGTCTTTTGAGCCGGGATATCATCCATATAATATGGATGAGGCGGAAGTGCTTCGGATGAGTGGTTATCTTCAGGACTTGGAGCTGGCGCTGCGTCATTATGATAAGACAGATGTGAAAATGGATTTTGAACAAGGAAATATGCTTCTGTTTTCTTTTGGACAAGATAAGAAGATTTTGGACTTTGGTGAGGAACCACTGCCTTTTACATCGTTTTGTTTTGAAAATTTTATTATTACAGATGACAAATTACTTTCGGATATAAAAAAGAAGCCAAGATGCGATGCTATTCTGGAAGCCGATATTTCGGTGCTGGGCGTATCGGTATCCGATAAAAAATATGACCGTCCCGCAAATCCGGCATTGTCATTGCTGGGAGATGCTCGTTCTGGCGTTGTACTGAAATTTGAAATGTTGAAGCCGGAGGATGATCCGATGATGGCGCTTGTGGAGAAAGTAATTGGTTTTGTTTTTCAATATGGGATACCCAAAGAAATACGGGTATCGAATGTGATCGTTGAAGCCGGACTGAATCAGATCTGCAGCGTGTGTGGCATTAAGCTTCGCAGGGTACAGAGATTACAAGGACTGGAAGAATTTGCGAGAGGTCTGCAGCGTTTCAGGTAATGGGATAGAGGTTTGAGGGGCAATTAATGAAAGAATTTATATAAAGGCAAGTGCCGCAAAATCATCAGAATAGATGGTGAGGCGGCATTTTGTTTACTTAACAAACGTAAGTGTTGGTCCAAAACAAAGAGTATCATAAGACAAGTAGAAAGGAGAAAAAAATGAAGCGTAGACAGAATTACAGGTGGAAAGAGATGACAATGGCAACATGTTATTATCCGGAACACTGGAACGAAGAGTTGTGGGAATCAGACCTTGACCGAATGCTGGCTGTCGGAATGTCGGCAATTCGTATCGCTGAGTTTGCGTGGAGCAAGATTGAGCCGGAGGAAAACAGATTTGAATATAGTTTTTTTGACAGATTTCTGGATTTATGTGAACAGAAAAAGATGAACGTAATCTTCGGGACACCTACAGCGACGCCACCGGCATGGCTGACGGAAAAGTATCCGGAAGTATTGAATGCATCAAAGGATGGTGTGCTGTACCGGCATGGGGGAAGAAGGCATTACAACTATAATTCTCCTGTTTATCAGAAGTTAAGCGCAAGGATTGTTGAAAAGGAAGCAGAGCATTATGGAAAGCATCCGGCGATCATCGGATGGCAGATTGACAATGAATTAAATTGCGAGACGTGCGAATTCTATTCAGAGGCAGATTCAGAGGCTTTTAGAAGATTTTTAAAGAAGAAGTATAGTACGCTTGATCAACTTAACGAGGCATGGGGGACGGTGTTCTGGAATCAGACTTACACGGATTGGAAAGAGATTTATGTGCCGAGAAACGTGCTGAATATGGGATTTAATCCGCATCAGTGTCTGGATTATTATCGTTTCCTGTCTGACAGTACCTTGAAATTTTGTGGTATGCAGGCAGAGATCATCCGAAAATATAAAAAGCCGGAAGATTATATTACCACCAACGGCATCTTCTGGAATGTGGATAACCACCGCATGGAAAAGGATTGTCTGGATGTCTATACTTATGATTCTTATCCCGGTTTTGGTCTTGGACTGGACAGGGATCTTATTACAGCGGATGACCTGAATGATAGAAAGTGGACGATGCATCTGAATGAGGTACGGTCTGTCTGCCCGCATTTTGGGATTATGGAGCAGCAGTCCGGGGCAAATGGATGGATAACGAGAATGGAAGGTCCAGCCCCGAGACCGGGTCAGCTTACACTTTGGGCAATGCAGAGTGTTGCGCAGGGAGCAGACTTTATCTCGTTTTTCCGTTGGAGAACCTGTACTGTCGGAACAGAAATCTACTGGCATGGAATTCTTGATTATGACAACCGGGATAACAGGAAACTGGCGGAGGTAAAAGAATTTTATAAAAAGCTAAAGAGTATCGACGCAGTTTGCGGCGCAGAAAATACAGCGGCATTTGCGCTGATCAAAGATTACGACAATGAGTGGGATACGGAAGTGGATGTATGGCACAGGCGTGTGGCGGAGAAAAGCGAAAAAGAGATATTCATTGCTTCGGAAATTTATCACACGCCATATGATATCGTGTATCTGCAGGAGGACAGTGAAGTGTGGGATCTGGCAAAATATCCGGTTGCAATCTATCCACACCCGACGATCATGGATGAGAAACGCGCTCTGCTTCTGAAAAAATACGTAGAGCAGGGCGGAACACTGGTAATCGGCTGCCGCAGTGGTTACAAGGATATGAACGGCAGATGTATCATGCTGCCGCAGCCAGGACTTTTGCAGGAAATTACAGGCTCAGATGTGAGAGAGTTCACTTTTGAAAGTCCTGCGGAGGAGAAAGTATATGCTCTATGTGGAGAAGAGAAGATAGAGATGCCGTTATTCAACGACATTTTGGAAGCATTGGACGGGGCGGAATCTATAGCGGTTTATGGAAATAGTTATTATGCAGGCAGGACGGCAGTTACAGAAAAAGTACTTGGAAAAGGGAAAGCGATTCATTTTGGAAGTACATTTTCACGAGAGAATCTAAGCTGGCTGTTTGAATATCTTGGAATCAAAGAACCATTTGCAGACTTGATCAGCGCGCCAGAAACATTAGAAGTGGTTTTACGGAAAAAGGAAGAGAGGAAATACCTTTTTGTCCTGAATTTTCAGGCGCGTGAAGAGACCTTTGTATTACATAAGGAGATGAAGCTTTTATATACCGGAGAAAAGTTACAAGGTGAGTGTAAGCTTCCGGCGTTTGGAACAGCAGTTTATGAATTGTTATAAGTGTCTGATCACAGAATTTCTGGGTAAATGTTTAAGAAATACATGTAACGAAACCTCATGTTATGCGTCTAATTACTATAAGAGGGAGGTGAGATGCTTGGAATTTGAAGAAGTATACAAATTATACCATAAGGATGTCTATTACTTTTTGCTCTCCTTATGCGCCAATCCGGATATTGCGGAGGAGCTGACACAAGAGACCTTTTACCGGGCGCTGCAGAATATACACAAGTTCAAAGGGGACTGTAAGCTTATAAGCTGGCTCTGCCAGATCGGAAAAAATGCGTATATTTCATGGCTGAGAAAGCAAAAGCATCTTACCGGTGACGCACTTAAAATGGAAGAAGCCGCAGATACAGAGGAAGGGCGCAGGGAAAATGAACCTGAGACATGTTGTGTCCGTAAGGCAGAAGTATTATCCATCTATAAAGTGCTTCACATTCTTGATGAACCTTATAAGGAAGTCTTTACCCTGAGGACGCTCGGGGAACTTTCTTTCCGGGAGATCGGCGAGATATTCGGAAAGGGAGAAGGATGGGCAAGAGTAACTTACCACCGTGCAAAGTTAAAGATCAAAGAACGTATACAGGAGGTGTTGTAGATGATAAAAAGAGATTGTGCTATTGTACAGGATTTGCTGGTGCTGTATGAAGATGATGTGCTCAAGGAAGAGAGCAGACAGATGGTGGAGGAGCACATACAAAGCTGTGAAGAATGCATGCGTATATATGAGGCGACTAGTATCAAGCTGCCGATAAAGGAGAACAAAGAAACTGAATCTGAAAAGCTTCAGGACGATTCCGCTGTCCGGGTTATGAAGAAGTTAAAGAGGCGGATAACCCATAAAAGTGTGGTTGCTCTGGGGATTATTCTTGTCGCGCTCTTAGTTGGAATCGTAACGGCGAATGAAATCTGTGCCCGTGTGACAGGAAATGATGCCGGAATTGCAGGTATGCTCTATACGATACCATCAGATGATATAGAGGTAACGGAACTTTATCAATTGAAAAATGGAGACATCTATTGTACACTGAAATCAGATAAAAATATCTGGCTTCAAACAACGAGCGATATGATTGTCCCGGACGGAGCGTATGAAAAGGATACGGATCAGGGATATTATGAGATAACCTTCCGAAAGCCGTCTTTTTGGCAAAAAAAAGATGCGCCGGTCAACTATCAGTTTTCTGCAATCTTTCCAACAGAGCGTCAGGGTGAGCTTGTGAAAACAAAGGAAAAGGTAACACATAGCTGTGAGGAAATCTTTTATTGCGGGAAAACAAAAAATGATAAAAAGACAATCTGGAAGCGGGGAGAAAAGATGCAGGAGGCGCCTGTGGAGATTGAGCGCAAGGCAATCCGGGCATATATCGCTGATAACCGGATAGAAAAAGCAATTCAGGAATGTGAAAATCTTGGCTGGGACAGTAAAGAGATTGTAAAAGACTATGAGGAAGATCAAGACGATATATATAGCGATGGATACAGTAGTATATATAGCGGCGCTGATGGAGAAGAAGTGAAATTCAGCAATCATAGTGATATAATCTCGATTGCGGAGTAGAATGTATGTAAACGGGAGGGAAAATCAGTGATCAAATTGAATGATAATATGAAATCTTACTTAAAGAAGACAGGGATGAATGATATCTTACTATTTGTAGAAGAATTTACCAGTTGATGCGCCCCTCCGCGCAAGGAGATTGCAGTAAGTTTTACTGCCGGGGACGAACAATTAATGAGAGAAAAAGGATATCTGTGCGAACACAGTGAGATGGGTAATGTCTATTATCCGGCAGAAGGAGTGAGACTGACGGATGAAGCGGCAGTGAATTATGTGGAATATCCGTGGATCACCTGCTGTGAAGTGGAAGGGATTGAGATGATAAAAGAGTGACAGAACAACGGCTTGCCTGTAGCGTTCTTAATTTTCTTGTGATATACTAGATAGCGGTAATTAGTGGCGTAATCTATCTAAGGGAGGAAATTATGCAGAGTAACAAAATTATAGGAGTTGAAGAAAAGGTTCCGGCAAAGCTTTTGATACCGCTCAGTATTCAGCACATGTTTGCGATGTTTGGTGCGTCTGTATTGGTACCGTTTCTGTTTGGTATCAGTCCGGCGATCGTATTATTCATGAATGGAGTGGGAACATTATTATTTATCGTGATAACGAAGGGAAAAGCGCCGGCATATTTAGGTTCCAGCTTCGCATTTCTTGCACCGGCAGGAATCGTAATCAGTAAGATGGGGTATCAATATGCGTTGGGAGGCTTCGTTGTAGTCGGATTCTGCGGATGTATCTTAGCGCTTATCATATATAAATTCGGTTCAGACTGGATTGATGTGGTGCTGCCTCCGGCAGCGATGGGACCTGTTGTGGCACTGATCGGTCTGGAATTATCAGGAAGCGCGGCCGACACCGCAGGGCTTCTTGACGAGGCTGTTGATCCGAAGAATGTGATCGTATTTATGGTGACGCTTTTAGTAGCGGTATTTGGGAATATTCTGTTCCGCGGATTTTTGTCAGTAATACCGATCCTGATCGCGGTGATCGCAGGATACGTGGCGGCGCTTTGCTGCGGGATTGTAGATTTTACAGAGGTGGCGAAGGCATCCATCCTCGCACTGCCGAATTTTCAATTGCCCAAATTCGATATCGACGCCATTGTGATCATTCTCCCGGTAATTTTAGTTATTACCTCCGAGCATATCGGTCATCAGGTCGTTACAAGTAAGATTGTTGGGAGAGACCTTTTAAAGGATCCGGGACTTCATCGTTCTCTTTTAGGGGACAACCTCTCCACTATGATATCGGGAATGATCGGTTCTGTCCCGACAACAACTTACGGTGAGAATATCGGTGTTATGGCAGTGACAAAGGTATATAGCGTCCGTGTCATTGCAGGGGCAGCAGTACTATCCATTATCTGCTCCTTTGTAGGAAAGTTATCCGCACTGATCCAGACCATTCCGGGACCGGTAATCGGAGGGATTTCCTTCCTTCTGTACGGAATGATCGGAGCGTCAGGCATCCGCATCCTTGTAGATTCTCAGGTTGATTACGGACGTTCCAGAAATCTAATCCTTACTTCTGTCGTGTTCGTAGCAGGGCTTTCAGGCATTGCCGTACAGTTTGGCAATATTCAACTGACAGGTATGGTATTAGCCTGCATAGTCGGAATGATATTAAGTCTGATCATGTATATATTGGACAGGTTTCATTTAACAAACGATCAATGATCAACCAGGTACGAGTTTCATGTATTGCGAATTAATCACTCACACATTATAATATAAAGGGAAAGTTGTCGGAAGAAATAAATGAAAGGGTAGTGTAAAAGTATGAAAATCGGGATCGGAAATGACCATGCAGCGGTCGAAATGAAGAACGAAGTAGTTGCATATTTGGAGGAAAAAGGTTACGAAGTAGTGAATTACGGAACCAATGTTGTTGAGAGCTGCAACTATCCTGAATACGGGGAAAAAGTCGGCAGAGCGGTTGCGGACGGCGAAGTCGATCTGGGAATTTTGATCTGCGGAACAGGTGTAGGGATCTCCCTTGCGGCAAATAAGGTTAAAGGCGTCAGGGCGGTTGTATGTTCAGAGCCATATTCCGCAAAGCTGTCCAGACAGCACAATAATACCAATGTGCTGGCATTTGGATCCAGAGTCATCGGTATAGAGATGGCGAAGATGATCATTGATGAATGGCTGAATGCCGAATTTATGGGAGGAAGGCATCAGACAAGAGTTGATATGATAATGGCGATAGAAGATAAATGATTCGTGGATAAATCATTCGTGATGAACAGTAAATTCACACTTCCGGCTATTTTACATACAATAGTTGAAGGGAGTGTGATAACAATGTTTATAACGAATAATGCGATGCCGGCTGCGACAGCCGTGATCAGAGGGACAGCAAAGGTCCCTTTTTTGGGTGCGGGGACACATTATACTTGTATTTTCTCAATGAAACGATATACTAATAACAGAAGATTTTATGAAAGCAAAGATTGAATAAGGTATACCTGTTCAAGATGCGTGTAAAGGAGAAAAAATATGCAGGCAAGCGAATGGAAAAAAGATTATGAGGAATTTGAGGCAGTGACAAGACAGTTCTATGCAGGCGGGATCCCGGCGCCAAAGTATAAGGGCTTTTCCGGAGGATTTGGAAGCTACGCACAGAGAGGCGGGAAAGCAAGCATGTTAAGGCTCAGACTTCCGGGCGGAAGAGTAGATATGGACAAGCTTGGCTTTGTTGTGAATGCAATTGATAAATATGCGATTGACAAAGTACATTTTACGACGTGTCAGACAATACAGCTCCACAATCTGGATGCAGACGCAGTATGCGAGCTGGCAGTGGAAGCGTTGGACCATGGAATCGTAACGAGAGGCGGAGGCGGAGACTTTCCGAGAAATGTCATGGTGTCTCCTTTGTCGGGAGTTGAGAAAGGGGAATATTTTGATGTGTTTCCATATGCGATCAGGGCAGCAGATTATCTGATGGGATTTATCAAGACGGTTAAGCTTCCGAGAAAGCTGAAAGTTTGTTTTTCAAATTCTCCGGCCAATCAACCACATGCAACATTCAGAGATCTGGGATTTGCAGCCAGAGAGGACGGCAAGTTCGATGTGTACAGTGCGGGCGGTCTGGGAAATAATCCGAAGATGGGCGTCAGAGTTGCAGAAGCCGTGGATGGAAGTAAGATCCTCTACTATATTAAGGCAATGGTAAATCTGTTCACGGCCTATGGAAATTATGAGAACCGCGGGAAGGCAAGAACCCGCTATATGCAGGATGTACTTGGCGATAAATATGCGGAAGCTTTTCAGGAGAAGCTTAACGCAGTCATGGAGGAAGAGGAGCTTGATATTACAGTTGATGTGGCAGAGATTACGAAGGCTGCGGATGGTATTGAAGTAGATGACAAAAGAGTGATCCCGCAGAAGCAGGAGGGTCTATATGCAGTCAAGTATCATCCGATCGGAGGATGCCCCAGGCCATGTAAGTTCAAAGAACTGTATGAAGCGATGACCAGGATGGATCAGGTAGAGATGCGTATTGATGCAGATGAGACAATATATATTGTAAATTGTAACGGAAGCGAAGCAAAGGAAATCCTTGATATTACCGATGATGGGGCGGAGACTTTGTTTGAATCTTCGGTGGCATGTATCGGAGCTTCTATCTGTCAGGTCGGAGTGAGGGATTCGCAGAGCCTGTTAAAGACACTGGTAGATGCATCAAAGGAATGGGGCTACGAAGACGGTGTTCTCCCACAGATTCATATTTCCGGATGTCCGTCTTCCTGCGGAACGCATCAGATCGGCAGGATCGGATTCCGCGGCGGCATGAAGAAGACGAACGGGAAACCACAGTCAGCCTTCGTCCTTACGGTAAATGGTAATGATGCAGAAGGGGAAGAGCGTTTCGGCGAACAGGTCGGTACCGTATTAGAGAGTGAGATTCCGGCGTTTTTAAGGGAGCTTGGAGCAGGGATTCAACAAGCAGGAATGAAGTTTGATGAGTGGTATGAGGAGCATACTGACAGGTTTCTTGAGATTGTTAAACCGTATGCAGAATAAATTGACAGATATTGTGCTATTATTTCCTGTAGATTTATTTCGCCAGGGAGAGATAAAAAACGAACGAAAAGGAAAGCGCCTGCTTGATATATAAATACGTCAGATCAAGAATATAAGATCACGGGAGGTGTAAACAGTGGAAAAAAAACAGATTGAGGAAATGATAGAGCTTGCAATCGGGCAGCTGCGCTGTTCCTATGCGCCCTATTCCGGATTCAAGGTAGGCGCGGCGCTTCTCACAAAGAGCGGAAAGCTGTATACAGGCTGTAATATCGAAAACGCGGCATATACCCCGACAAACTGTGCAGAGAGAACTGCATTTTTTAAGGCGGTCAGTGAAGGTGAGAGAGAATTTCAGGCAATTTGCATCGTGGGAGGAAAGGACGGCGTATTGACGGAGTATGCTATGCCCTGCGGCGTGTGCCGGCAAGTGATGATGGAATTTTGCGAGCCGGAGAAATTTCAGATCATTGTAGCGACAGGAAGAGAGCATTATGAAATATTTACATTAAAAGAAATGCTGCCGAAGGGATTCAGGATGGAAATTTAACTCAACCAAATTTACATCTTGTTTACATTTCTCCTCTGCTTTTTTGCGAAGGATTTTTGCGGCAATATGGCTTTCAGGAAAAGAGATGCTTACACTGTTGATGCGAAATCACCGTCTGGGCTTATGAATCCTGGACCTGAACGAAGGATCGGGCTGGAGGTATATGACGAAAACTGTGAGGATCTTTTTGAAGATATTGCGCCGTTTGTGGAAGCATAAAAATATATTTCACTTGAGCAATGCAGCTCCTCAGCGTATAATAAAGCGCAAAGGGGTTTTTTATCATGAGAAAAAGAAAAAAAATTGACAGAAGTAATTATCTGTTTGATAATAAGGCATTAGTGGCGCTGATCATTCCGCTGATCATCGAGCAGCTCCTGGCTGTACTGGTTGGTATGGCGGATTCTATTATGATCGCAAGTGTAGGAGAAGCGGCGGTATCAGGGGTATCGCTGGTTGATCAGATCATGATCCTTCTGATCAATATTTTTGCCGCATTAGCGACCGGAGGTGCGGTAGTTGCCGGACATATCTGGGGCAAAAAAGGCGGGAGAAGGCATGTGAAGCGGCAACTCAGCTTGTGTGGTTCATTACCATTGTGGCTGTTGGGATTACAGTTATCGTCTATATAGGAAAATCTATGATCCTCCATGGAGTGTTCGGACAGATTGAGCCGGATGTTATGCATCATGCGAATATTTATCTGCTGATCGTCACGGCCTCTATACCGTTTATAGCAATGTACAATGGCGGAGCAGCTGTCTTTCGTACGATGGGACATTCCGATGTGACGATGGTGGTTTCCCTTATTATGAATGCGATCAATGTGACAGGAAATGCAGTTTTAATCTATGGTTTTCACCGGGGAACAGAAGGGGTTGCAATTCCGACGCTGGTCTCAAGAATGACGGCTGCAGTTATCATTATAACGCTGTTGTGTGATCCGGAGAAGATGATACATATTAAAAAGACATTCCGGTACCGTCCGGACTGGAAAATGGTGAAAAAGATCATGAGCATAGGGATCCCTAACGGATTGGAAAACAGCATGTTCCAACTTGGAAAGATCATGGTGCTCAGCCTTGTTTCTACCTTTGGAACATATGCGATTGCAGCAAATGCAGTCAGTAATGTGATCGCGCAATTTCAGATTCTGCCCGGAGTGGCAATGTCATTAGCGGTCACAACCGTTATATCCAGATGTGTAGGAGCCGGAGATTATGAACAAGTTAAGTATTATAACAAAAAGCTTCTGGCAATTACTTATACAGGAGTGACGATCGTTATCCTGTTTTCCTTTTCGATTTTGCCTTTGATATTAAAAGTGTATGGTTTATCAGATATTACTGCACGTGCTGCGCACCAGATCATATTATTCCACGGCATCTGTGCCGTGATCATCTGGCCGATGTCATTTACTTTGCCCGGAACATTCCGCGCTGCGGGGGATGCGAAGGCGTGTATGTATATATCTGCCATTTCCATGTGGCTTTTTCGAATTGCGTTTAGTTTTGTATTAGGGAAATATATGGGAATGGGTGTGTTCGGAGTATGGGTTTCTATGATCATTGACTGGGTATTTCGCGCACTTTGCTTTATAATACGGTATTTTAGGGGAAGCTGGATGAAACAGGCAATTGTATAGCAGGGATTTTGACAGGATTTTATAAGAGAAAAATAATAAAGAAACATTGTAAATATGTCAATGCTAATTTATAATGAAAAAGCGCACAGAAAACAGATATTGGGGTATGTGAGAAAATACAAGGGAGGAACTTCAGGTGAAGAGAGAATTAGTTATTGTCCTTGATTTTGGCGGGCAGTATAATCAGCTTGTGGCGAGACGCGTCCGCGAATGCAATGTATATTGCGAGATCTATTCCTACAAGACTGACATTGAAAAGATTAAAGAGATGAATCCAAAAGGCATTATCTTGACAGGTGGACCGAACAGTTGTTATGAAGCGGATTCCCCGTCCTGCTCTAAGGAATTATTCGAGCTTGGAATTCCAGTTTTGGGTCTCTGCTATGGCGCCCAGCTCATGATGCATGTCCTGGGTGGGAAAGTAGCCCGTGCAAATGTGAGAGAGTATGGGAAAACGGAAGTACTCATAGATAAGAAAGATTCAAAGATTTTTGAAAATGTATCGGAAAAGACTATATGCTGGATGAGTCATTTTGATTCTATCTTTGAAATTGCACCGGGATTTGAGATTACTGCACATACAGCAGACTGTCCGGCAGCAGCAGCCGAAAATGTTGAGAGTGGATTGTATGCAATCCAGTATCATCCGGAAGTGCTTCACACAGTAGAAGGGACAAAGATGCTCTCTAATTTTGTGTCAGGCGTATGTGGATGTGCGGGAGACTGGAGAATGGATTCCTTTGTGGAAGAATCTGTCAAACAGATCCGTAAAAAAGTGGGAAACGGAAAAGTGCTCTGTGCGCTTTCCGGCGGAGTGGATTCTTCCGTGGCAGCAGTATTATTGTCAAAGGCAGTTGGAGCACAGCTTACATGTGTTTTTGTAGACCATGGACTTCTCCGTAAAAATGAAGGCGATGAGGTGGAAGCTGTATTTGGACCGGATGGAGCATATGATTTGAATTTTATCCGTGTCAATGCACAGCAGAGATTTTATGACAAACTGGCAGGAGTGACTGAGCCGGAGAAGAAGCGCAAGATCATCGGGGAGGAATTCATCCGTGTATTTGAGGAAGAGGCGAAAAAGATCGGCGCTGTAGATTTCCTTGTGCAGGGGACAATTTATCCTGATGTGGTAGAGAGCGGACTTGGCGGAGAATCAGCAGTAATTAAGTCTCATCATAATGTGGGGGGACTTCCGGATTACGTAGATTTTAAAGAGATTATCGAACCGCTCCGTGACCTTTTTAAAGATGAGGTAAGGAAAGCCGGATTGGAGCTTGGCATTCCGGAATATCTCGTATTCCGTCAGCCATTTCCGGGACCGGGTCTGGGAATCCGTATTATCGGTGAGGTGAACGCAGAGAAGGTAAAGATCGTCCAGGAGGCAGATGCAATCTACCGCGAAGAGATTGCAAACGCAGGACTTTCAAGAAGTATCGGACAGTATTTCGCCGCATTGACCAATATGCAGAGCGTTGGCGTTATGGGCGATGAGAGAACTTACGATTATGCAGTGGCACTCCGGGCAGTGAATACGATAGATTTTATGACGGCTGAGGCAGCGGAGATACCGTTTGATGTGCTTCAGAAGGTAATGAGCAGGATTATTAACGAGGTCAAGGGCGTTAATAGAGTAATGTATGATCTGACCAGTAAGCCGCCGGGGACGATAGAGTTCGAATAATACACAGGACGGCTGAAAGCCGCATAAACACTGGCTTTGTGCAGGCAGA
>CAZNXL010000023.1:0-13506 GCA_964577075.1 uncultured Dorea sp.
CTGGTGCTGTCCGCCATGGGCAGAGCCAACATGTGGATGGCGGTATTTGCCGATACCGGAGTTGCCATGCTCTGCGTGCTTAATTCAGTGAGAGTGTTATATAAGAAATAGTTACGATTTTATTAATTATTATGCCAGGTGGTTGAAATAGATTTCTCCATTTGGCATAATTAACATTATGCAAGTTAACAGTTTTTGAAGATGGAAGGAAGAATGTATGAAAAAGACAGAGGTTGAATGTTGTGATGTTACATGCATTCATGATGATATGATTGAAAAAGTAAGGGAACGCATGCCGGATGAGGAGCTCCTTAAGGATTTGGCGGAATTTTACAAGGTGTTTGGAGATGCTACAAGGATAAAGATCCTATATGTGCTATTGGAATCTGAAGTCTGTGTATGCGATCTGGCAGAGCTTTTGGGGATGACGCAGTCAGCAATCTCCCATCAGCTTCGGATCTTGAAGCAGATGAAGCTGGTGAAGAACCGGAGAGACGGGAAAACTGTATATTATTCCCTGGCGGATGGACATATTCAGAGTATTATTAGTCAGGGAATGGAGCATATTCAGGAATAATCTGAATATAGATACAAAAAAGGGATGTATTATGACAGAGCAATTGAAGAAAACAAGCATTATTTATGGCGCAGGGGTATTTATATATCTTTGCGGAGTTATATTAACATTGCAGAGCACCGTGACAGACGGGGTGAAGTTTTTTGTATTTCTTGCGGCTTATCTGGTTGTTGGTTTTGACCTGTTCAAGGCATTCAGTGAGAAACTGATGCAGAAAAAGCTATTAACAGAATATACACTGATCATTCTTGCTACGGTAGGCGCCTTTGGTATCGGAAGATATGTAGAAGGTGTCCTTGTCATGCTTTTGTTTGAATTAGGTATGATATTCGAGAAGTTTTCTGCTGATAATGCGAAACGTTCTATTGCAGAGATGATCGATATCCGCCCGGCTTACGCGACTCGCAAGATCAAGGGGAAAGAGATGAAGGTGGATCCTTCGGAGTTAAAGCTTCGCCATATCATTATTATTAAGCCGGGTGAGCGTATTCCGGTAGATGCGGTAGTGACAAGCGGCGTGACAACAATTGATACGAAAGCATTGACCGGTGAGGCTATGCCCCAGGCGGCAGGACCGGGGGATAAGATATACAGTGGATGCATTAACTTAAGCGGTGTGATAGAGGCGCGGGTTGTAAAAATATATGAAGATTCTACGGTATCTAAGATCATGAAGATGGTAGAGGAGGCGCAGGAACTGAAATCGGAGAGCGAGACATTTGTAACGAAGTTCTCCAGGTATTATACTCCGGCAATGCTGATCCTGGCGCTTATGGTTATGATCTATCCTCCATTGTCGTTCTCGTATGGAAATTGGGATACGTGGATTTACCGGGGTCTGATTTTTATGATCGTGGCATGTCCCAGCGGGCTTGTTATCTCTATTCCAATTGTATTCCTTGGGGGGATCGCCTGCGCGGCCCGTCAGGGGATAGTGATCAAAGGCGGTAATTATCTGGAGGCTCTGGCAAAGGCGGATATCTTTATCTTTGATAAAACCGGAACGCTGACAGAAGGTATATTTGCGGTCAAAGATGTAAAACCTGTTGATGTGAGTGAAGAAGAACTGTTAAAAATTGCGGCGCATGTGGAAAGCTACTCGAACCATCCTATCGCTCAGTCTCTTCTGGAAGCCTATGAAGGTTCCATAGATAAAGAAAAAGTATACCGCGTCAGAGAGACTCCGGGATACGGGATCAGCGCAACCTACGAAGGACAGAAGGTACATGTGGGGAATGCGCGTCTGATGGCAAAACAAAAGATTGATATCCCGCCGGTTGATGTGACAGGTTCAGTGGTCTATGTGGCAATCGGTAAGAACTATGCCGGATATATCACAATCTCTGACGAGATAAGACAGGAGGCCTATGATACATTGGAATACCTGAGGGACAGATGCAACGGGGTATTAGTTATGCTTACCGGAGATTCGGAGCGCTCAGGGCGTGAAGTTGCAGATGAACTGGATATGGATTATGCATATACGAACCTTATGCCGGCCGATAAAGTAGAGCAGTTAGAACAGTTTTTATATATTCAGGATGATTCAGAAAAGTTAGTCTGTGTCGGTGATGGAGTCAATGATGCCCCTGTTCTTGCCAGAGCAGACGTCGGCATTGCGATGGGAGACCTTGGATCGGCTGCGGCTGTGGAGGCTGCGGACGTTGTCCTTATGACAGACGAACTTACGAAGATCAAGGACGCTATACGTATTTCAAAAGAGACCATTAATGTGGCAAATCAAAATATCAACTTTGCCCTGATCGTCAAAGCGATGGTTCTCGTGATGGCAGTGGTCGGATATTTCGGTATGTGGGAAGCGATTCTTGCAGAAGTAGGCGTAATGTTTGCTTCGATCTTAAATGCTATGTGGATCGTAAAATATACGGCGTAGCATTAGCGCGGCGGACGCATATTGATACGGGGAGAAATGATTATGAGTGAGAGAATTATAAAAAAGCTGCGGGCGATAACGCCGGTCTTCTTAATATCAGTTGTACTTACAGGATGCATCTCTAATCCTTATAAAGATGGGATGGAGTCATTGGAAAATGGTAAATACGAAGAGGCGGCAGAGCAGTTTGAAGAAGCAATAGAAAAGGATAAGAATAAAGCCGATTCCTACCGTGGACTCGGAATTGCCCTGTGGGAAAGTGAAGACTATAAGGGTGCAAAGGAAGCCTTTGAACGTGCGGTGAAGGAAGGCGCCGAAAAGACGGGAACGCTCTGTAATTTTCTTGGAGTTTGTGAGCTCAGAGACGGAGATGCAGATAAGGCTATGTCTTATTTTGAAGAAGGACTGAGAGATGAAAAAAACAGTGAAGAACTTACGCAGGAGATGCGGTTTAATTATATTGCAGCTGTGGAAAAGGCAGGAGATATGGATACGGCGAAGTCTCTGCTGTCAGAGTATGTAAGCGATTATCCGGATGATGAGGATGCGGCAAAGGAAGCAGATTTTTTGGAGACAAGATAGTCTATTATGATAGAACTTAAGGAAGAACAGGAACAGATGCTTCAAATCCGCGTGTCCCTTGGAGATTCAGCAAAAAACCGTCTGTAGGCTCTGAAAAAAGTTGAGTAGTCGTTATAACCACATTCAAAACATGCCTGTGTGCTCGGCACACCGGATAAGATAAGTTCTTTTGCAAGCAGGAGCCGTTTGCGGGAAATATAATTTCCAAGTGTATATCCGGTTTCCTGCTTAAATTGTCTCATCATATAATATTTGCTGATGAAAAATGTGTCGGCAATTTTATCTATATTAAGCTCATCTGTCAGGTTATCATTCACATACTGCAAGATAGCCGTAATCTTTGAATTTGTCTCAGTATCAATAAATTCCAGCCGGTTTTTAAGCGCGGCTCTGTTTAAGTGTACCATGAACTCCAGAAATAGAACCTGCCGGAAAAGATCGGCGGCGTATCCTTCATCAGAAAAAGATTTTTCTAATCTTACGATTGAGCGAAACAGAGCGCTTTTTTCAAGAGAGGGGATACGAAGGACATCGGAATGCTCTTCCCTGGCCTTTTTAAAACAAAAGCTGAGATCATAAGTCTCTGTCTTATAAGCCTCCATAAAATTGGGAGAAATATATACGATGATCCGTTCATAAACCTCTGAATTATCCACAAAAAGCCGATGCATGTCATTATGTCTGACAAGAACAATGTCATAAGGCTTTAAGTCATATGACTTTCCCTCTATAACATAAGAAACCTTCCCGCGGATAAAAATAGTAATCTTGTCAAAATCATGATAGTGCATCTCGATCTCTTTTGTTTCCTGATCTGTCAGATGAAACAGCCGGAATTCACTATTCAGATACCCTTTCTTCTCCTGCGCATCCATCCATATTCCTCCTTGTACTGATATCTCTCAAATCCGTTCATTTTTTGGTGACCATTTTTGGTGAACCCTGGTATTATAATATCCCACTATGGCATTATTTGCAATATAATAAGCATGAAATGTGTTGAAAAGGGAAATAATGCCTGTTATGATTATAGTATCAGGAATTTTAATTGGAGGGCATGTTATGAAAGTTGTTTTAGAGAGATATCATGGATTAGGGAACGATTATGTAGTATTTGATCCGAATAAAAATGAACTTGAATTAAACGAAAAAAATGTACAGATGATCAGTGACCGCAATGCCGGACTTGGCTCGGACGGAGTCCTGGAAGGACCTGTTTTGAAAGAAGAGGGTCTGTATGTAAAGGTATGGAATCCGGACGGAAGCATCTCAGAGACCAGCGGAAATGGCGTGCGTATCTTTGCAAAGTATCTTAAGGATGCAGGTTATGTGCAGAAGAAGCATTTCAAATTATTCACAGAGCATGGGGAAGTGGAAGTGGCGTTCTTAAATGAAGACGGCAGCAGGCTCCGTGTATCTATGGGTAAACTTTCTTTCTGGAGTGACGATATACCGGTAACAGGTGAACGGCGGGAAGTGATCAATGAAGATATGGTGTTCGGGAGAACACTTTATCCGGTAACCTGTGTGACGATCGGGAATCCTCACTGCGTGATCCCGATGCGGGAGATATCCAAGCCGCTTGTGTGCAAGATTGGTGATTATGCGGAGATGGCGAGATATTTTCCGAACCGCGTAAATACGCAGATCATGAAGGTGATTGATAAAGAGAACATTGCTATTGAGATTTTTGAGCGTGGCGCGGGATATACACTGGCATCAGGAACCGGAGCCTGTGCGGCGGCGGGAGTGTCCTACAAGCTGGGAATGACTAACAGCAAGGTGATCGTGCATATGCCGGGCGGCGATCTTCAGGTGGAGGTTGAAGATGACTGGACGGTCTATATGACAGGGGACGTGTTCTATGTGGCGAAATTGACGCTCAGCAATGAATTTGCGGAGAAGTTAAGAAGTGTGTAAATATAAGGGACTGTCGATTTGACAGTCCCTGTATTTAAGTTGCCAGGAATCATATTACTTTAGAGACATCTATCCAACAATTCGTGTCTGCAAATATATAACTCAAACTTTCGCGGGTTGATGTTGACAATCATCGGAGAGATGTATAAACTACGTATAAACTAAATGAGGAAGATAGAATGGCAGTATCATCTTAAGTAAAAAATTCAAACACAGGACATAGGAGGAGAATGCGGCTGGACATTATGAATATTGCAGATGCTGTACAATCCATCTTTGATTATTAATATATACAGGAGCAGATTATGTCTTTAAAATTTATATTCGGACCGTCAGGTTCGGGGAAATCATATTATCTTTATCAACAGGTTATTGAAGATTCAAGAATACATCCCGAGCAGAATTTTATCGTTCTTGTGCCGGAGCAGTTTACGATGCAGACGCAGAAGGAACTTGTCATGATGCATCCAAACCATGGGATCATGAATATAGATGTCTTAAGCTTCGGACGTCTGGCATATCGTGTCTTTGAGGAGACCGGAGGAGGGGAACTTCCGGTGCTTGATGATGAGGGCAAGAATCTGATCTTACGAAAGATAGCGGCAGATTATGACGGAGAGCTAAAAGTTCTCCGGGGCAATATGAAAAAGCCTGGCTATATTAGCGAGGTGAAGTCAGTAATTTCAGAATTTATGCAGTATGATATCGGAGAAGAGGAGCTTGAGCGGGTGATGGAAGCTGCCGGGGAGGGTTCCGGTCTGTACTACGAACTTCAGGACATCAGACTCTTATATGAAGGATTTACGAAATATCTTGAGAAAAAATATATTACAAAAGAAGAACTTTTAGATGTTTTAAGCGCTGAGATAAAAAAATCCGACATGCTGAAAAACAGTACGGTTGTGTTAGATGGCTTCACCGGTTTTACCCCGGTGCAGAACCGTCTGCTTCGTGAACTTTTATTGAATTGCCGCAAGGTAGTCATTACGGTGACGATGGATGAGAGGGAAGATCCCTTTTCCTGTCGTCATCCATATCAGCTTTTTGCTCTGAGTAAGCATATGGTAACTTCCCTGACAGAAATTGCGAAAGAAGAGAAAATTTTTATAGAGAATGCGAAAGATCTGTATGATCGTCCGGTTTACCGGTTCAGGAGAAATGAGCCGCTTGCATTTCTTGAGCAGAATCTTTTTCGTTACGGGCAGAAAACTTATGAAAAGGAGCAGGATGTGATCAGTATCCACACGGCGGGAACTCCGAAGGCGGAGGCGTACGCTGTGGCAGGCAATATTCGGGGGATGATCAGAAAGAACGGATACCGCTATCGCGATTTCGGCGTGATCGTCAGCAATATGGATGCGTATGGGGATTATCTCAGTGAGGCCTTTGAAGCTTATGATATTCCGGTATTTATGGATCATAAGAGAAGTATCCTTCTAAATTCTTTTGTAGAGTACATCCGAAGCCTTCTTAATATGGTTGAGCAGAATTTTACTTATGAAAGTGTATTTCGTTTCCTTCGCACTGATCTGTCAGGGATTTCTTATGAAGATACATGTGCATTGGAAAACTATGTGATCGGCCTTGGGATCAAAGGATACAAAAAATGGCAGGAGAGATGGATCAGAAGATTAAAGGACATGAAAGAAGAGGAGCTTGAGCATCTCAACCATTGCAGAGTAGCATTTGTAGAAAAAACAGACGAGCTTGTATTTGTCCTGAAGCAGAGAAGAAAAACGGTGAAGGATATTACGATGGCGCTGTATGGATTTATGGTAAAGGAAGGGATCCAGCTTAAGCTGAAACAGCAGGAAGAGGCGTTCCAGGAAGCGGGGGAACTTACGCTGGCAAAGGAATATTCACAGATTTACCGGATTCTTATAGAATTGTTCGATAAGTTTGTAGAGCTTCTGGGTGATGAGAAGGTGAGCCTCACGGAATATTGTAAACTTTTGGACGCCGGGCTTTCTGAGGCGAGAGTAGGGGTGATCCCGCCCAGCGTAGATCAGGTTGTGGTGGGAGATGTACAGAGGACAAGACTTAAGGATGTCAAGGTTCTTCTCTTTGTGGGGGCCAATGATGACTATCTTCCGGGAGCGCTGCTTCGGACAGGGCTTTTGTCCGAGCGTGACAGAGAGAAGTTCCGGAAGGAAAAGTTAAATTTAGCGCCGAGTGGTAAAGAACAGGCATATATCCAGAAATTTTATCTCTATATGAATCTTACAAAGCCTTCGCAGAAGCTCTGTGTGTATTACAGCAAAGTGTCTTCGGACGGGAAAAGTATGCGTCCGTCTTATCTGATACAGGAGATCCGTAAGCTGTATCCCCTTCTTGCTGTGCAGGATGAAGAAGAAAAGAAGCTGTATGAGCGTGAAGTGACGCAGCGTATGGGGATAGACCTGCTGGTACGAGGCATTCAGGGGATCAATCATGCGGGCACAGCCGGACCTGCGGATGCTTCATGGCAGGAACTGTACGCATGGTATCTTAGAAGCCCTGAGTGGAAGGATAAGGCGGAAGAACTTTTAAGAGCAGGCTATTATCACCGCTCGACGGATGGTGTGACGGAGGCGATGGCAAGGCAGTTATATGGAGAGGATTTTGAGGACAGTATTACAAGGATAGAGAGATTTTCCGCTTGCGCATTTTCACATTTTTTAACCTACGGACTGGGGCTTAGAGAACGGCAGGAATATGATTTCCAGGCGGTAGATCTGGGAAATGTATGCCACAGCGCCTTAGAGAGGTTTTCGAAAAAAGTCAGCAGGGCACATTTTAGCTGGACAGAGCTATCAGAAGAATTACGAAACCAATATATTGAAGAGAGCGTGGATGAGGCGATTACGGATTATGGGAATAGCGTACTCTATAGTTCTGCGCGTAATGAATATGTGATCGCGCGGATGAAGCAGATGCTTGAGAGAACGGTGTGGGCGCTTACGAAGCAGCTTGCGGCAGGAGATTTTTCGCCGGCAGCCTGTGAATTCCGGTTCGGAAATGGAAAGATTGACAGAATTGACACCTGTGTGGACGATGATAAGGTGTATGTGAAGGTGCTGGATTATAAGACTGGAAGCAAGGCATTTGATGTAGTCGCACTGTACCACGGCTTACAGCTCCAGCTTATGGTATATATGGATGCAGCGCTTCATGAACAGGAGAAGAAGTATCCAGGGTATGATGTGATTCCGGCAGGCGTGTTCTATTACCGCATTCAGGATCCTCTGGTGGATAAACGGACCGAAGACGTTGAAGAGGCTGTTCTTAAAGAGTTAAAGCCTGACGGTATCATAAGTTTAAAAGATGATGTATTAAAGCATTTGGATCGAAAACAGTCGGGAGAATCGCTGGCGGTTCCGGTAAAATATAATAAAAACGGGAGCCTTGCAAAGAGCTCGAAGGCAGTCCCGGAAGACGAGTTCCGCATGATGATGGAACATGCGGTCAGGAAGGCGGAAGCGACGCATCAAAAGATATTAAAGGGGGATACGTCAGCTCTTCCATACCGGAGAGGGCAGGAGAGCGGCTGCGATTACTGCAGGTATCGACATGTATGCGGATTTGACGTTAAGGTTCCTGGCTTCCATTACAGGGATATCGGGAAGATGAGCAGGGAGGAAGCGATTGCTGCCATGAAGCGGGAAAACGGGGAGGAGTAAAGATGGGTGTGACATGGACAAGTGAACAGCAAAAAGTAATCGATCTTCGGGGATGCAATATCCTCGTATCAGCGGCAGCAGGCTCGGGGAAGACGGCTGTTTTGGTAGAGAGGATCATTAAGATGCTGACTGCGCCCATAGATCCGGTTAGCGTGGATCAGCTTTTGATCGTTACATTTACAGAGGCGGCAGCGGCGGAGATGAAAGAGCGTATCCGGTCAGCGATTGAAAATAAGCTTGCAGCGTACCCGGATAATGAACATTTGAAACAACAGGCAACGCTAATCCACAATGCACAGATCACGACGATTCATAGCTTCTGCCTTTCGGTTATCAGAGATCATTTTCATACGATTGATTTAGACCCGGGCTTTCGGATCGGTGAGGAGGGAGAGCTTAAGCTTCTGCGTCATGATGTACTTGAAGAGATGCTTGAGGACCACTATGCAGAAGGGAAACAGGAGTTTTTTAACTTCGTCTCGGCATACGGAGGCGGAAGAGATGATCAAAAGATTGAAGGGCTGATATTAAAGCTCTATGAGTTTTCCAGGAGTTATCCCGATGCTGACGGATGGCTTGAGTCCTGTGTGGATGCGTATAAGGTGAAAAATGCGGAAGAATTGGAACAAAGCGCTTTCGTCAAACTGATCAAGGACAATGCGAGGCGATATCTTGAGGATGCGTATGCACTGCTGGAACAGGGACTTTTGCTGTGCGGCGAAGCAGACGGACCGGCAGCTTATGAGGCAGCGCTTCTTGCGGATCAGCGGATGATCGAGGGGATCCTTGCGGCGGATACATTTGCAGAGCTTTCAGGGAAAATGCAGAAAGTATCATGGGAAAAACTTGCAGCGAACCGCGATAAGACAGTGTCCGGGGAAAAGGTTTCCATGGTAAAATCCATCAGAGAAGAAGTCAAAGGGCTGCTAGGAGATCTGATCTCCCAGTATTTTTATGAAGACATAGAGGGACTCTTATCAGATCTTCATCTTGCAGAGCACGGAATGGAGATTCTCTCAGAGCTTACCGGGGAATTCTCACGCCGCTTTGAGGAAAAGAAGCGGGAGAAAGACATGATTGATTTTTCCGATATGGAGCAGTATGCGCTTAGGATTTTGACAGAGCGGACGGAAGGGGCGATCGTGCCGTCTGCGGTTGCCAGAGAATACCAGCAGCAGTTTGTAGAGATCATGATTGACGAGTATCAGGACAGCAACCTGATACAAGAAGCAATCCTCACAAGTATATCGACGATCTCACAGGGGAAATACAATATCTTCATGGTTGGAGACGTAAAACAGAGTATCTATCGTTTCCGTCTGTCCAGACCGGAGCTGTTTATGGAAAAATTCAATACGTACAGCCTTGAAGGAGGAGAAAAACAGAGGATTGATCTCCATAAAAATTTCCGAAGCAGAAGAGAAGTCCTGGACAGTGCAAATTATATTTTCAGGCAGATTATGACAAAACAGCTCGGCGGTATTGCTTATGACGCCAGGGCGGCGCTGTATGCGGGTGCAGATTACCCCGAGTGCAAGAACTGTGAGACAGAGATTGTGGTCATCAACAGCGGGAAGGAAAAGATGGAAAATACAGAAGGGGCTGTCTCTGAGCGGGAGCTTGAGGCCCGCGTCATCGCCGGACGTATCCGGGAGCTTATCCGGGAGCATCAGGTGGTAGACAGGGCGACGGGTGAACTTCGCGGAGTGCGCTATTCGGATATCGTAATTCTTACCCGGAGCGTGAAAGGATTTGCGGATGTATTTACAGAAGTACTTAACCGGGAGGGGATTCCCACCTATGCGGGAACAAAAGAAGGGTACTTCGCAACGCAGGAAATAGGAGTGTTGCTGGATTATCTCCGGGTACTGGATAACTGGCAGCAGGATATTCCCCTTGCGGCTGTCCTTACATCTCCATTTTGCGGGCTGACAGAACAGGAGCTTGCACACGTGAAGAGTGAATACAGGAAGATGCCCTTTTATCTTGCGGTTTTTCACTATCGAAAGAGTGGTAAGGACGAAGGGATCCGCACAAAATTAGATAGATGCCTTTCACAGATGGAATTATTTCGTGAGCGTGTTCCGTATACACCGATGCATGAGCTGCTCAGAAGGATCCTTGCGGATACCGGGTACAGGGATTTTGTGTCTGCGATGCCGGGGGGAGAGCAGAGAAGAGCCAATATCGATATGCTCATGGAAAAGGCGAAGGTGTTTGAATCCACCAGCTATAAGGGATTGTTTCATTTCGTGCGCTATATGGAACAGCTTAAGAAATATGATGTGGATTATGGAGAAGCGGCTCTGGAAGATGAACAGTCCGATACGGTCCGTGTTATGACGATCCATAAAAGCAAGGGTTTGGAATTTCCGGTTGTATTTGTGGCAGGAATGGGGAAACGTTTTAATATGCAGGACGCAAGGAGCAGCGCAGTCCTCCATGCGAGCCTTGGCGCGGGACTGGATGCCATAGATATAGAAGCGAGGACCAAGAGTCCCACTATTATAAAAAAAGTGATCCAGAAGGAAGAGGCTTTGGACAGTCTGGGAGAAGAATTGAGAGTTCTCTATGTGGCGTTCACGCGTGCGAAAGAAAAGCTGATCATTACAGGAACCATTTCCAATCTGGAGAAAAAGATGGAAAATTACAGGATGGTAAGAGGCCAGAAAGATGAACAGTTGAGCTTTGGAAGACTTAGTAAAGCGACGACGTACTGGGATTTTCTCCTCCCCGCAGTCATGCGTTCTGGTCCGGAAGCGCCGTTAAGGGTGCGGATGCTTACATTCTCCGATCTGGTACGGGAAGAGATGGAGGAAGAGACGGCGCAGAGGATCAAAAAGTCTGTTTTAGAACAGTGGGATACGGACAGAGTCTATGAGCCCAGGGTTCTTGAGATGCTGAAAGAACAGTTCGGATATGAGTATCCATATCAATGTAGCAGAATGCAAAAACTCAAGTTTACAGTGTCCGAGCTTAAGAAACGGGTACATTTTCCTGAGACCCTGGAAGACGGCGCAGGACAGGAGGGAGACCTTGGAGAAGTTCTGTATGAGGAGCCGGAGGTTGTGCCTCTGATACCGAGATTCCTTCAGAAGGAAGAAGAACCGTCGGGGGCGTTAAGAGGTACAGCTTATCACAGGATCATGGAGCTATTGGACTTTAGAAAAGAGTATACGAAGGAGCTATTGGAGGAAGAGATAGAGGGATTCTTAAGATCCGGGCGTATATCTAAGGAGACGGCGGAATGTATCCGGCCGGGGGATCTTATGGAGTTTTTGAAAAACCCGGTATGCCGTCGCATGGGAGAGAGCGCCCGGAGTGGTAAGCTTTGGAAGGAGCAGCCTTTTGTAATCGGAATTGATGCCGGAGAGATCTATCCTGAGGAGCCGGAGGGAGAGAAGATATTGGTTCAGGGGATTATAGATGTCTGTTTTGAAGAACCGGACGGACTGGTAGTGCTGGACTATAAGACAGATCAGGTGCGAAAGGCGGAAGAGTTGACAGAACGGTATCATGCGCAGCTTGATTATTATGCAAAGGCATTAGAGCAGATGACAGGGAAGCGGGTGAAGGAGAAGGTGATCTATTCCTTTGCGCTGAAACGTGTCATTGTGCTGGAGGAGGGAGCGTAGATCAATATTTCCTGTGACACAGTAATATAGTTATTCATTTTTCAGAGATGTAAAAAATAATATTGCGCTTCCTGTATAATTTTCCGCAATATGTCAATACTTATACCGAAATAAATAGCAGAAGGGAGTATTGGCAGTGTCGGAAAAGAAGCAAAAAGAGATCAGACTTGATGAACTGACAGTAGAAGAAAAGATGAAGTATGAGATTGCAGAGGAATTGGGTCTTTTAGACCGCGTGATGACCGAAGGATGGAAATCTCTTTCTTCAAAAGAGACCGGCAGAATCGGCGGACTTTTGGCGGGAAAGAAAAGAACTGCCGGACAAAAGTGACAAAAATATTAAATAAGTATGAATACTTTTTGACATATGTTGAAAAGGAAAAGCCCTTTTGCTATAATCGAAAAATCGAAGAAAAGTATTTGATGCAGTAATGGGTGAGCATATGAACCGGAAAATCAGCGTTTTGGATATAAGTATCGATAATTTTACAGCGAAAGAAGCGATGAAGCTCTTTGTCAGTTCTATACAATCTGATCCCATCAGCGTGATTGAGATGGTGACGGTAGACAGCCTTATGGATATGGATGAAGTTACCGGATTAAAAGAGGACGTCTGTAACTTTGATCTGGTATTAGCGGGAGATACAACGATACTGGAATCTGCAGATATTACGGATAAGCAGTGGCTTCGCGAGACCAGAGAGCAGCTGTTCCTTAAGATGCTTTTGCGTTATATCAACAGGAACCATAAAAGGGTATATCTGCTTGTTGAGTCTGAGGAGGAGGGACAGGAATTTCTTGACTATCTGGAATGCAACTATCGGGGAGTGCAGATTGGAGGGATTGCGAAAGTATCTGCCGGGAACCGGGCGGACGATATGATCGTGAATGCGATCAACGGAGCAGATATAGACTGTGTTGTCTCAACGATGTCTTCTCCGCTTCAGGAGGAGTTCATAACAAGAAACCGCAGTGTCTTGAATGCTAATGTCTGGGTGGGCCTCGGAAAGAGGATCCTTCCGATCGGAAAGACGGGATTCTTTCAGAATCGTTTTGCGCAGTATATCATGAAAAGATTGTTTCAAAGAGAGATGGAAAAAAGAAAGAAAACAGATTCACAGTCCTCGCAGGCGATAAAATAAGAAAAAAATAAGAAACATGTTTTGGTTACTATGTACATTTCATTTTTATCAAAAAAACCCCCAAAATTGAGGAAATCAACAAAAAATATATGATCTC